>CAIKZV010000391.1 GCA_903831925.1 uncultured Burkholderiales bacterium | reverse complement strand
GCTGCAAACAATGACGACATCAATTGCGAACTTGCCGACGATAGGAACGTCAGGTTTCTGGCGCTCAATCCAGCTGGATCGAACGACCGCTTCTGGCCGTTAAGCGCCCTCCGGGCAAAAAGCGCAATGCGAACCGAAACGGTACTTCATACGTTCGCCGAGCATAAATGCATTCAATCAGGTAAGATGAATGCACTGAATGCGTAGTGAAGAAATGAATATGGCAATGCTGACGGTTCGCAACATCACCGACGAAGTACATCGTGCCCTGCGCGTGCGTGCCGCCCAGCGCGGCCACAGCATGGAGGCCGAGGTTCGTGAAATCCTGGAGTCTGCGGTCAATCCGCGGGGGCGCGTGAAGCTGGGCTCGCTGCTGGCTGACATGGGCAGGCGGGCCAAGCTGAGTGATGAAGAGTTTTCCGTCTTCGACCAGGTGCGCAGCAAGGCGCCTGCTCGCCCCGTGAGCTTCGAATGATCCTTCTGGACACCAACGTGGTGTCGGAGCCACTGCGTCGGGCACCCGATGCGCGTGTCACCGAGTGGATCGACGCCCAAGCACTGGAAACACTGTTCTTGTCGTCCGTTACGGTGGCTGAGCTGCGCGCCGGCTTGGCGCTACTGCCGGCAGGTAAGCGCCAGGTGGGATTGCAAGAAAGTCTGGAAACGCGGGTGCTGCCGTTGTTCTCTGGCCGAGTGTTGTCGTTTGATCTGGGCTGCACTCAAGCCTATGCGGATTTGATGGCCAAGGCACGCGCGTCTGGGCTGGCCATTTCCAGCGCAGATGGCTACATCGCCGCCATTGCTGCGGCGAACGGCTTGACCGTGGCTACGCGTGACACCGCTCCCTTTAATGCGGCCGGCGTTGCGGTGATCAACCCGTGGCAGCTTTGAAAGCTGGCCCTAAGGCGGCTCCACTTTGAAACCGGTCATCGGCACGGCGATTTTCCGACCGATCGTATGACCGCTTCTGGCCGGCTGCAGGCGCTCGAGGCGAACCGGCTGGCGTGGCTTAGGCAGCCAGCTTAAGCGGCTGAATCTCTTTGGCGATGGCTTTGCCGTTCTCGATCTCGGCCACTCGCAACTCGTAGGCTGCCTGAAGGTTCAACCAGCCCTTGGCCTCGCTGCCGAAGTAGCGCTCCAGGCGCAGGGCCGTATCAGCCGACACGCCGCGTTCGCCCTTGGTGATCTCGCTAAGGCGCGAGTAAGGCACATGCAAGGCAATGGCCACGGCGCGCACGCTGACGCCCATGGGTTTGATGTAGTCCTCCAGCAAGATTTCACCTGGGTGGACAGGACGCATACCGTTCTTGAACATGATGCACTCCATTGCTGTTCAGGATTTGAATACCAGTCGGGCCTGGGTCAGTGTGGGTCTTCGATGAGCACGTCACAGGGACCGCTCTCACCCCACTTGAAGCTCAGTCGCCACTGGTCGTTGATTCGCACATGCCAGGCACCGTCGTATTCCTTCAAGTCGTTCCCCGGCGGGGCTTTCATGAAACTCACAGAAGGCGCCGCGTCGAGCTGGGCCAATTTTCGTTCTGCCACGCTCTTGATATTGACGAATCTCCGACACTTGCCTGTGGTGAACAGGCTTTCCGTATCGGAGCAGGCAAACGACTGGATTGACATTCAATAATATTGACTGTTAACCGGTTAACAGTCAATTCGGAGAATGCTTGAGCATCGCGCAAGGACGCACCCACGACGCGCGGTTGGCCATGATCCGTGGACTTCCCTGAACCGGCCGTTCACGAACGACCGCTTCTGGCCGGGACGCGCCTCCCAGCAACCTGCTGCGGCTGCCCGCTGAACAGCACTTACCGCTCGTACGGCAGCGAAATTCTGGTGTGCAACGCACAGTGGTCTGCCGATGCCCGGTCGTAAAGACCGGCCCTCGACCCGAATCGGACGGTCCCGCGCTTTCCATCAACGGTCATTGAACGTCCGTGCGGCAAGGAATCCAGCGGAGTCGTCGGGCACTGTCCACCAATGTTCTCTGTCCAGGGTGTTCTGCTTCAACCGCCATCGGCAGATCGACCCGCCTCCAGCCAACTCGTGAACTGCTGCAGCGGCTTCTTGATGCCGGCATATACCGGCACCTGGCAATCGGGCTTGGGGTAGCCGACAACCAGCAGGATGACCGGTTTTTCTGATGAGGGTCGACCGCAGATCTGATTCAAGAACCCCATCGGACTGGGCGTGTGCGTGAGCATCGCGAGCCCCGCGTGGTGCAGCGCTGCAATCAGAAAACCGGCTGCAATGCCAACCGACTCGGGCACGTAGTAGTGGCTGAATTTCCCCCCTTCAGGGCGCACGCCGTACTTTTGCGCAAAGATGGCAATCAGCAACGGCGCTTCTTCCAGGAAGGGCTTGTTCGGATCGGTGCCAAGAGGCGCCAGGGCATCGAGCCATTCCTGGGGCGCTCGCCCCGCATAGAACTCCCGCTCCTCGGCTTCGGCTGCCTCCCGTATCCGCTTCTTGCGGGCCGGGTCCGTCACGACCGCAAAATGCCAGGGCTGCTGATTGGCGCCCGATGGCGCCGTACCGGCCGCCAGCAGGCATTTCTCGATCACCTCGCGCGCAACCGGCCGTGAATCGAAGTCTCGTACCGTCCGTCGACGTGCGATGTCTGCGCTGAATTCGCTTGCGCGCAGCGCCATCTCAACGGCGGGGTATTCACGATAAGCCGGCAAGGGCTCAAGCACGAGCGCGGCCGCGCCGGTCTTCGGGCTGGCCACCGACTTGACTGGGGTGTTCATGCCATCAGCCCGAATAGATAGAACTCGGTTGGCACCTTGGCAACGAGTGTGGCCCGTTCGCCGCGCAACAGTCGGACGGCGCTAATGGGGCGTAGCGTCTCGCTACCCATGGCAGCCTGGCCACTGATGCAGTAGAACAGGGTTTCGCGTTCATCGGCGTCGACCATGCAAGTCGCGCCAGTCTCCATCCGCAACTGAGCGATGCTGAGACGCTTTCCAGTGAACTCGCCGAAGCGCCGAATGGCGACGCCGGATTGGCCTGTGGGCTCCCACGCAAATCGCTCCGCGCGCCAAAGCACGGGCTGGTCGTAAAGAGGCTTGGGGTAGGAGATGGACCGTTCGCGAACACATTCCCAAGCCGCCTCATAACCATCCTGGTTGTGCTTCTTCCCCTGCTCATCGAGCCAGGTATACACGCCGTCCTTGAAATCCCCCCGGGCCTCCAGCGCGGCCACGGCACTTCGCAGCTGCCGGTCACTCATGTAGCCATTGCCACTGACGCCACCCGTTTGCAGCAGCAGTGTCGTGCTTGGCCCTTCGGAATGCTGTGTGTAGAAAGTGCCTTCAGGAAAGTAGCCCAGACTGCCGGCCTCCTGCACCTGGCCACGGTCAAACCCGAAGGCGCCATCCATGACGATGCGCACCTGATCAAAATTGTGACGATGCCTGGGCGCCACGTAGCCATCGGCATAAACAAGCGTCAGATGAAAGTTGCCGGGCGTATTTTCTTCACCCTGCAACAGGCTCAGGAAGCGAATGCCACCGGGACGGTGGGAAGAGGCGCCCTTTGCGATGGCGGTGTGTTCGTGAACGATCTGCATGGTCCGTTACCTACTCGATCCGGGCACCTGAATCCCGGACAATCGCTGCCCAGGCCTGACGGTCAGCGACGGTGAATTTTGCGAAGGCCTCCGGGCTGGGGGATGTATCAACTTCCAGGCCTTGTTCATTGAGGCGTTCGCGCAAGTCCGGGCGGGCAAGAACCTGGTTCAGGGTTGCGTGCAGCTTGTTGACCACTGCCGGGGCCATGCCCGCCGGACCAAACAGGCCGTACCAGCCGTCGATATCGAAATTCGCAAGGCCCGCTTCTTCGGCACCAGGTACTCCAGGAACCAGAGGCGAAGCCTTGGCAGTGGTCAGGGCCAGCGCCTTGACCCGCCCCTGCTTGACGAAGCCCATGACCGAGGTGGGTGAGGTAATGATGAGCTGCACATCCCCGGAAATCAGGGCTCTCACCGCCTCACCGGCCCCTTTGTAGGGGATATGCGTCATCTGCAGTCCAGCCTGCTTGTTGAGATAGCCCCCGGCAATGTGGCCAGGCGATCCAATGCCGGCTGAGGCGAAATTGACTTTGTCACCCGAGCGCCTGGCGTAGGCCAGAAATTCCGCGAGGTTGTTGACAGGCAGACTTGCTGGAACAGCAAACACCGTCGGTGAAGACACTACCTTGCCAATGGGGGTGAAATCCCGCGCGACGTCCACCGGCATCCTGGCGAAAAGTGCCGGATTAACGCTATGACTGAAGCTGCCTCCCAAGAGCAGCGTGTAGCCGTCAGGCGATGAACGCGCGACATTCTCGCTCGCGAGGTTGCTGCCCGCCCCCGGCCGGTTTTCGGCCACAAACGATTGGCCCAGTACCTTGCCCATCGCCTCGCCCACGGCGCGACCCAGGAAATCGCCGCTGCCCCCCGGCGGAAAACCCATGACCAACTTGATTGGTTTGCTGGGGAAGTCACTTTGAGACCAGGCTCGGGGTGCCAAAGTCAGGGTAAACCAGGCACATGAAAGCGAGTGAAAAGCGCGGCGATTTGTCATGCTCGGAGTTTGCCCGATAGTCGAGTTGCCTTACAAGATTCGGCCAAATTCGACTGACACCGGCTCAGAGCCCGAGTCGGCGCACCTGCTCAGGCAAGTCGGCCAGCGTCTGCAGCATGCCCACCCTGCGTGCGCCGAAGACCTTTCGCGCACTCGCCTCGCCGGCCGGATCAAGCACGAGGCAGCTCACCATCACACCCTGGCGGCGTGAGCGCATCACCGCATCATGCGCATCCGACTCGAGGTAGTGCGGATCATGGACATCGACATCCCAGGGCAGGCCGTCGCTCACGATCACCACCTGCCGGCTGCCGCGGCCTCGCGCCTCGACCACCGCACGCGTGGCATGGCGAATCGCGGCTCCAAGCCGCGTCGAGTGTTGGCTGCGCAACGCCGCCAGTCGCGAGACCACTGCCTCATCCATCGGCTCATCAAAATCCTTCACGCCTCGCAAGGCCACCGCATGACGGCCGTTCGAGCTGAAGCCGGCAATCGCGACCTGAATGCCGCAGGTCTGCAGGGCCTGCGCGAGCGATGCGGTGATCGCACACGCACCCTGCAGCAGACTGGTCGTCGATCCCGCCCAGGCGGCCGAACTCGAGGCCGACTGATCGATGATCACCATCACCTGCCCCTGACGGGATTGCGCGACAACGCGCCGAAAGACCGGCGCATCGCTGGCGCGTCGCACGCGACGGGCCACACGGCTTCGCACGACCGCATCGATATCAAACGCATCGCCCTCGTGAGCAATCTGCGTCGCCTTCGAACGATGCGCCCGCGACAGTCTCAGGGCCCGGACCAGGTCAGCGGTGATCGCCGTTATGCCCGGCGGGCTGATCGCCAGCCGACCCTCGACTTGATCGGCCGGGCTCACCGCCTGCTGCGACACCGAGCACCAGCCATGACGCAGGCGACCGATGAGCCGGTCAAACTCCGGATAACGCAGCACCGGGCCGGTCGCGGGTGGCGCAGCCTGCGCCACCTCATCGCTGTTGCCAGGGTCGGATGAGAGCGAGGGAGGCGGCTCGACAGGCTGCGGATCGTCAGACTGCCCGGATGCCCACATCCATCGGGAGTCATCGCGATAGTCCGGTCCCGGCCGATACATCCGCGAATTGAACTGCAGGCGCATCTGGCCGATATCGTTGCCAAGCAGCGAGGCCGCAAACCGCAATTCATCGGGGCGACGCAGCAGCAGGATCTGCCGGGCGTCATCGCCATAGAACAGCGCCAGGCCCTTGCGTATCCACGGATGATCATCTTCATAGCCGGCATCGAGCAGGCTGCGCGACAGGCGCAACAGCAGCGCCTCGAAGCCCTCGCCATCGGCAGGCGAGGCGGTATGCAGAGGGATCCAGAGCCGGCGCAGTCCGGGCAGCTCCCGGCAGGCCAGCGCTTCGATGCGGGCATCTTCCAGCACGCCCAATAGCGCACGCGAAATCGGCGCAAGGCCGCGCCCATCGAAGACCGGCGGCGAAAAGGCGAGATGGGCTGCCGAATGCGCGACCGCGGCGCGATACCACTGCCAGGCGCCCGCCCCCGCGGGGCTGGCATGATCGAGCGGCAGATGAATCGCATGCCCATCAATGAAGGGCATTGCATCGACAAACTTCAGCTGCGGCTGAGCGCTCCAGAGCGCGCGCAGATAGGGCGGCAGCGCTGCGCGAACCGATTCGGCGACCGCAGCCATCGCCTCAGAACGACGCCTCGAGCGCCGCCTCCAGTGCCTGGCGCGTTCCCGGCTCGTCGGTCAGTGCCTCGACCAGCGCCATGCGGCAGGCGTCCTGGGCGCTGACGCCCTGAGCCACGAGGATGCCGGCGTGCACCAGCATCCGGGTGGAGGCGCCTTCATCCAGGCCATGTCCTTGCAGGCGGCGGGTCCGAATGCCCAGACCCACGATCAGCTTGGCGATGCCGATCTCTATGCCGGCCTCGGACGCGACAATCTCGGACTCGAGCTCGGGTGCCGGATAGTCGAGCGCCAGCGCGCAAAAGCGCTGGCGGGTCGACGCCTTCATGTCGCGGGCCGCCGGCCCCGGGTTGTAGGACACCACCAGACAGAAGTCGGGATGCGCGGTGAGCAGCTCGTTGCGAGCCGTCAGCGGCAGCATGCGGCGGGTATCGGTCAGCGGATGAATCACCACCGCGGTATCGGCCCGCGCCTCGACCAGTTCATCGAGATAGCAGATGGCGCCGTGGCGCGCGGCCAGCGCAAGCGGCCCGTCCTGCCAGCGCGTGCCCTCGGCGTCGAGCAGCCATCGACCAACGAGATCGCTTGCGCTCAGATCGTCGTTGCAGGCCACCGTCACCAGCGGGCGTTGCAGCCGCCAGGCCATGTACTCCACCAGACGCGTCTTGCCGCAGCCGGTGGGGCCCTTGAGCATCACCGGCAGGCGCCGAGCATAGGCGGCCTCGAACAGCGCCACCTCGCTGCCGGCTGGCTGGTAGTAGGGCTCGGAGGCGATCCTCCAGTCAGCCAGCGGCGCGGCCATCAGCATGTCGGTGGCTCAGCGATGCCCGACAGTGCTCTGGTTCGGGATGCCCTCGATCGGGCATTCGTCGGTACCAACCGTCTCGCGGGTGATCGCCTCGACCCGCTTGCGCGTGCCTTCCGGATCATTGATCCAGTCGCTGTAGAACGAGTAGGGGCAATCAGCCACGCCCTTGTCGCCTTCACGCGAATTGATCAGACCGGTGTAGCCGCGATGCAGCAGCTTGAAGAGGTGATTCTCGCTCTGGCCATTGCGACGGAAGTCGCGGATCAGACTCTTTGAGAGCGCGGCATATTGCACGCCCATCTCTTCTTCGCCGCATTCGCCGAGCGTGCGACCATCAAAGCCGATCAGCGCCGAATGTCCGAAGTAGGAATAGACACCGTCGAAGCCAGCGGCATTAGCCACCGCCACATAGGTGTTGTTGGCAAAGGCCATCGCCTTGGAGATCATGATCTGCTGCTCCTTGGCCGGATACATATAGCCCTGGCAGCGGATGATCAGTTCGGCGCCCTTCATCGCGCAGTCGCGCCAGATCTCGGGATAGTTGCCGTCGTCGCAAATGATCAGGCTGATCTTCAGACCCTTGGGACCATCGCTCACATAGGTACAGTTGCCGGGATACCAGCCTTCGATCGGCACCCACGGCATGATCTTGCGGTACTTCTGCACGATCTCGCCCTGGTCGTTCATCAGGATCAGGGTGTTGTAGGGCGCCTTGTTCGGATGCTCTTCATGGCGCTCGCCGGTGAGCGAAAACACGCCCCAGACCTTGGCCTTGCGGCAGGCCTGCGCAAAGATCTCGGTCTCGGGACCGGGAATCGCCGAAGCGGTGTCGTACATCTCTTTCGAGTCGTACATGATCCCGTGCGTGCTGTACTCCGGGAAGATCACCAGGTCCATGCCGGGCAGGCCGACCTTCATGCCTTCAATCATCTTCGCGATGTTGCGGCAGTTGGCGAGCACTTCTTCATGGGTATGAAGACGCGGCATCTTGTAATTGACCACGGCCACACCGACCGTGTCCTTGCTGCTTGAAATATCACCGTGATGCATGGTGCGCTCCGTAGCGGTTATCGATTCAGTGACTGATCATCCAGGGACGCTTGCTCGGGAAGGCCTTGTTGCCGTTGGCACCCCGCACGGTCGCGCCGCGTTTCACACTGGTGCTGCAGCAGCCGCAACCCGACGGGTGCCGCAAGCGCGCGTAGTCGCTCGAGCTTTTCGGCTCGTGACGGGCACGCTCATTGGTCTCCATCGCCGTGCGCACGCCGGCGTCGAGCGAAGTCAGGCGCGGTGCGCTGGCAAAAATCCGCGGCGATGCGATGCCGCAACCCGGACAGGCCGCGGGCTCGTCGCGGCGGGACATCGGACGCAGGGCATCGAAGCTGCCGCAGTCCGCGCAGGCGTAGTCGTAGGTGGGCATCGCTTTGGCCTTACTTGAGGTCGGGCGACAGCGGCATCTGGATGCTGCCGTCGATGTGCTTGATCGGACCGGCTGCACTCGGATTGATGTCGAAGTCGAAGATCTGCGTCGGGATCCAGAGCGTGGCGCAGGCATTCGGTACATCGACCACACCGCTGATATGACCCTGGACCGGCGCGGTACCGAGAATCGAGTAGGCCTGCGCACCCGAGTAACCGAATTTCTTGAGGTACTCGATCGCATTCAGGCAGGCCTGGCGATAGGCCACATGCACGTCGAGATAGTGCTGCTGGCCGTGCTCGTCGACCGAGATGCCTTCGAAGATCAGGTAGTCGTTGTAGGTCGGGGTGATCGGGCTGGGCTTGAAGATCGGATTCTTGATGCCGTACTTGGCCATGCCGCCCTTGATCAGGTTCACCCGCATGTGCACCCAGCCGGCCATCTCGATCGCGCCGCAGAAGGTGATCTCGCCGTCGCCCTGGCTGAAGTGCAGGTCGCCCACGCTCAGACCTGCGCCGTCGACATAGACCGGGAAGAAGATCTTCGAGCCGCGCGAGAGGTCCTTGATGTCGCAGTTGCCGCCATGCTCACGCGGCGGGACGGTGCGTGCACCTTCGGCCGCCACTTTCGCCTTGGCATCGCCGGTCAATTTGCCCAGGTGCGCCGTGGGCGCGAAAGGCGGATTGGCCAGACCGGGCACGCGATCCGGATCGGTCGCGATGAAATCAATCTCGCGCTTGTTCCACATGTCGAGCATCGGCTTGTCGGGCAGGCAGCCGATCAGACCGGGGTGGATGAGACCGGCAAACTGCACACCCGGCACATGACGCGAGGTGGTGAACATGCCGTGGAAGTCCCAGATCGACTTTTGTGCCAGCGGGAAGTGGTCGGTCAGGAAGCCACCGCCGTTCTTCTTGCTGAAAAAGCCATTGAAGCCCCACAGGCTGTCGGGCTTGGCACCGATGTCGAGCAGGTCAACCACCAGCAGGTCACCCGGCTCGGCACCTTTGACGCCGACCGGACCCGACAGGTAATGCACCGTGCTCAGGTCGATGTCGCGAACGTCATCGGCACTGTCGTTGTTCTTGATGAAGCCACCGGTCCAGTCGAAGGTCTCGAGAATGAATTCATCGCCGGGCTTGACCCAGCAGGCCATCGGGATATCAGGATGCCAACGGTTGTGAATCATCTCGTTGGCGGTGGGGGACTGTGTCAGATCGACTTTGATCAGGGTTTCTGCCATGGAGGCACCTCTGTAAAAGTGGGATGAAGTGGATTGGGTGATGTCAGACCGAGAGGTATTGCTTGATGCGCGAGACGTCGGTATCGGCACGACTGGTCTCGTGGACCAGGCGACCGCCCTCGATGACGAAGAGGCGATCAGCGACGTCCATTGCAAAGCTGAGCACCTGCTCCGACACGATGATCGTGATGCCCTTCATCCGGCGGATTTCGTTCAGGGCGCGGGCGATGTCCTTGATGATCGAGGGCTGGATGCCTTCGGTCGGCTCATCGAGCAGCAGGACCTTGGGGTTGGTCACCAGTGCGCGCGCAATCGCAAGCTGCTGCTGCTGGCCGCCCGACAGATTGCCGCCCTTGCGCCGCTTCATCTCGAAGAGCACCGGAAAGAGCGAATAGATCTCGTCAGGAATCGATCGGACCTTGGCGTTCTCGAGACCGGTCTGGATGTTCTCTTCGACGGTCAGCGTCGGGAAGATCATGCGGCCCTGCGGCACATAGGCCAGGCCCTTGGCGACGCGCCGGAAACTCTCGTCTTTGGTGATGTCGTTGTCACCGATGGTGATGCGGCCCGACTTCGAGGGCAGCACGCCCATCAGGGTCTTGAACAGTGTGGTCTTGCCCATGCCGTTGCGACCCATGATCGCAATGGTTTCGTTGGGCATGGCGTCGAATGAAATGCCGTGCAGTGCTTCACTCTGGCCGTAGGCGGTGTGGATATCGGTGACGCGCAGCATGGTGTGATCCTCGGGGTTTCTCGGTGTCGGACGCTAGGTAGTCGGCCTGGTGGCCCGCTCAGTGGCCCAGATAGACGTCAATCACGCGCGGATCGGCCTGCACGGTCTCCATCGGGCCTTCTGCCAGGATCTTTCCCTGGTGCATGACCGTGACCTTGTCGGCGATGCGCTTGACGAAGTCCATGTCGTGCTCGATGACGATCATCGAGCGATTGACGCAGATGCGCTTCAGAAGCTCGGCGGTCTGCTCGCGCTCGCGCACGCTCATGCCGGCGATCGGCTCGTCGAGCATCAGCAGCTCGGGCTCCTGCATCAGCAGCATGCCGATTTCGAGCCACTGCTTCTGGCCGTGCGAGAGCAGCCCTGCCTCGGTCTTCAAATGCTCCTTCAGGTTGATCTCTTCGGCGACCGCCTCAACCCGTGCCTTGACGTCGGGCGTGCACTTGAAGGTCAGCGATCCGAAGACACTGCGGCCGCGCGGAAACGAGACTTCAAGGTTCGACCACACCGACAGGTTCTCGTAGATCGAGGGCGTCTGAAACTTGCGCCCGATGCCTTTGCGCACGATTTCGTACTCGGGCAGGCGGGTGACCTCATCGCCCATGAAGCGGATGCGACCGGCACTCGAGCGCGTCTTGCCGCAGATCAGGTCGAGCAGCGTGGTCTTGCCGGCACCGTTGGGGCCGATGATCACGCGCAGCTCGCCCTTGTCGACATAGAGATTGAGCGAGTCGATCGCCTTGAAGCCATCGAAGGAGACCGTGAGGTCTTCGATGTCGAGCACCATTTCCTGCCTGGCCATGCTTTCGCTCCTTGATTACCTGAGCAGCGCGCTCAGTGAAGATCGATACGTGAAGTCCGCTGTCGGGTTTCTTTGCTGCCCTGTCAGGCGACCGGAGACGTGGAGACCTCGGCCGGCACCTCGGCATTCGCCTTGACGGACCCCCGCCCGAAGGCCAGTCGCGGAGCGACATACCGCTGCCACACACCTGCCAGACCGTCCGGGAAAGCGAGCACCACCGCGATGAAGAGCCCGGCCATCAGGAACAGCCATGCGTCGGGAAAGGTTTCCGAAAAATAGGTTTTTCCGAAGTTGATCAGCAGCGTGCCGTAGACCGCGCCGACCAGGCTCATGC
>CAIKZV010000390.1 GCA_903831925.1 uncultured Burkholderiales bacterium | reverse complement strand
GCGTTGAGCTTGGCGCGCGAGTAGCGGTCTTTCTTGGTGTACCAGGTCAACCTTCCGCTGGTCGTGAGGTCCATCAACGCGGTCAGGGTCGACTCGGAGAACACCTTGGCACCGACGATGCGGATCTCGCGGATTCGCGCCGCATCGCCTTCAGTCATCGCGAAGCTGACGTTGACGCGGTTGCGATCGGTCGGGGTGATGGTCGTCACCACCTCGGCGCCATAGAGGCTGCGCGACAGATACTGGCGCTTGATCTCCTGCTCGGCCCGGTCGACCAGTGCCCTGTCAAAGGGCAGGCCTTCCCCGATGCCCGAATCCTTCAGCGACTTGATCAAGGTGTCTTTGTCAAATTCCTTCAAACCGACGAAACTGACTGTTTCGATCACTGGCCGCTCTTCGACCACCACCACTGCGACGCGGCCGTCGATCTCGATGCGCACGTCCTTGAACAGGCCAGTCGCGAACAAGGCACGCAGCGCAGCAGCGGCCTTGTCGTCGGTGTAGTTGTCGCCAACCCGAAACGGCAGCGCGGCGAAGACAGTGCCGGGATCGGTACGCTGCAAACCCTCGACGCGGATATCCTGCAGCACAAAGGCTTCGACGGCCAAGACTGGCGGCGCGGCGAATGCCGCAAGGAACGCGACGACAGCTACAGGGCGGAAAAGACGGTCTGTGGAGAAGGAGGGCATCAGTGCGGTCAGTGCAGGCCCAATAGGCGGGCGATGTCGTTGAAAAGGGCCACCGACATCATCATCAGCAAGACTGCGACGCCACCGCGTTGCAATCGCGCGAGCCACAGATCGGAGACCGGACGCCCGGTCAGACCCTCAAAAAGATAATACATCAGGTGCCCACCGTCGAGCATCGGCAGCGGTAGCAGATTGAGCACACCCAGGCTGACACTGACCAAAGCCAGAAAACCCAGGTAAAACGCCAGGCCTTGTTGAACCGATTGGCCTGCAACGTCGGCAATGGTCAGCGGCCCACTCAGGTTTTTCAGCGAGGCCTGGCCAATCAGCATCCGGCCCATCATCGTGACCGTCAATGTCGACACTTCCCAGGTCCGGGTCAGCCCCTGACGCAGACCTTCGATCGGACCGAGTTGCACCCGCACCAGCTCTGGCGGCGTCCCGATGAAAGCGTCGATCCGGCCAACGCCACGATCACCCTCGCGCACCAAGCGCGGGGTGATGGTCAACTCCATCAACTGCGAACCGCGTTGCAACTGCCATTGCATTGGCTGGGCCATGCCGTCCCGAACAGAGGTCCGAATACGATCGCGCAAGCTCTGGGCATCACCCACAGGCTGCCCCTCGAGGCGCAGCACTCGGTCACCTTTTTGCAGCCCGGCCAGCGCTGCTGGACCGCCCGCCTTGACCTCACCGAGCACCGCTTCGCTATAGGCCTGGCCCAAGCCGATGCGCTTGACCAGCGCTGCGTCCATGTCTTGAGCGCCAAGCTCATCCAGTCCCAGCCTCAGCTGACGACCACTGCGCCCTTGCGAATCGCTGAGTTGCAACTGCAGTGCCTGCCCCTGCAGCAAATGC
>CAIKZV010000389.1 GCA_903831925.1 uncultured Burkholderiales bacterium | reverse complement strand
GATCGCCTTGAGTTTGCCCGCCTTGATCAGCGGCATGGCCGTAATCGGCGTATCGAAATAGGCGAAGAGCCGTCCGCCAATCATATCGGGCACGATCTGCGAGGTGCCTTTGTAAGGCACATGATTGAAGGTCGTCTTGGTGAGCTTGGACAGCATCACCATGGCCAAGTGAGAGGCAGACCCATTACCCGCCGAGGCAACATTCAGGGGAACCGGACTGGCGCGAGCGGCCTTGAGCAGGTCAGCGACGCTGTTGACAGGGCTCTGAGCCGAGACGACCAGAAGCATCGGCGTCGAGGCAATCAGGCCCACCGGCTGAAATGCCTTCTCGATATCGTAGGGAAGGTTGCTGTACAGAAAACGATTGACGACTTGAGTCCCTGTATTGCCCAGCAACAGGGTGTAGCCGTCAGCCTTGGCTTGAGCGACCACGCCCAGACCGATCGTGCCATTTGCGCCAGCGCGATTTTCGACGGTAAAGGGCTGCTTGAACATCCCTTCGAAGCGCACGGCCACCATGCGGGCCAGCACATCGGCAATGCCGCCTGCGGCATAAGGCACGACGATCCGAACCGGCTCCGAGGGATAGACGTCTGCGCGCGCGCTCAAGGCCATCATCCCTATCGACAGCATGCCCAACAGGCTGAGTAGCACACGCTTCACGAAAGTCTCCCCTTGTATTGACCTGATCGTGGCGGTGAGCAGCAGGGCCTGTCAAGCACGAACGCAACTCTGACGCAGCACGTGCCGCCCGATTGCCTCGGGCTGTCCTGCACCCGCGCAGTACACTGCCCAGGCCAATCCGCAAGCGCACCCTACCCCTCTCAAACAGGAGACCCGCATGAGCACCGAACGCTTTCCCGCGCTCACCCCCGAGCAGATGAGCCCCCGCCAAAAAGAAATTGCCGACCTGATTGCAGGCGGGCCGCGGGGCGGCATTCGCGGGCCCTTCATCGCATTCATGCATCACCCGGAGCTGGCCAACCTGGTGCAGCAACTGGGCGAGCACTTGCGATTCAAGTCCACCCTGCCCCCTGCGCTGATCGAGCTCGCCATCCTGATCGCGGCGCGTCACTGGACTTGCCAGTACGAGTGGTTCGCGCACGAGCGGGTCGCTCGCACCAGCACCGATCTGCCCGATGCCATCATTCGCGCCATTCAGATGGGCCAGATCCCCGCCGAGATGGATGCCGATCAACGCACCGTGCATGACTTCGTGGTGGGTGTGTTCAAGTACGGTGCCCCGAACGACGCCGTTCACGATGCGATGGCCGCCCGGTTCGGCCGCCAGGGTGTGCTGGATCTGCTCGCGACCTGTGGTTACTACAGCCTGATCGCGATGGTGCTCAATACCGCGCGTCCCGCGCTACCCGAAGGCACAGTGCCGCCATTGCGCGAAAAACTCTGAGCCGTGGCTGATCGAATGCACGCTGTGCGCTGCAGGCGAGGAGCGGGTTGACCGCCCTCAAGCGGTGGGAAGCGGCCAGCGCTGGAGGTAGGGCTGATAGTCGGGCTCGACGTCAATCTCAAGACTTGCCAGCACCCGCACCACCGCGTTGTAAAAGGCAATGCTCACGATCAGATCGACCAGCTGCTCGTTGGGCATGTGGGTCTGAAGTGCAGCGAATGTCTCCGCGGCCATCTTGCCCTCACTGGTTACTTCACGCGCGCCCTTGAGCACCAGACGGGTCAGTGCGTCGAGTGTGGCCGGGCGCCCTTGCGTCTCGTCGATCAAGGCCGCGATATCGGCATCACTCACACCGAAATCATGAGCGATCTTGATGTGGTGCGACCACTCGTAAGCCGAGCGTGCCAGATAACCCACCTGAAGAATGGCCAGCTCGCGCAGGCGGCCATCGAGCGGGCTGCCGAATCGGATGTACGAGCCCAGACCCTGAAACGCCCGCAGGGCCCCGGGGCTGTGCACCAGTTGCTTGTAGAGCGCGATGTCGCGCTTCATCAGGTCCTGATGTTCGACAGCAAGCTGGGATTTTTCGAGATAAGGCAGGCGCGCCATGGCAGCAGTCCTTCGCGGGTCGGATAGACCTGAAGTCTGCAGCACATTGCGGCTGGACGCCTAAACCGACGAGGCGATTTCGGACAGCATGGCAATCGCTGATCGCGAGTAGTGCGCCGGACGTCTGATCAGTCGGCCTTCGCCTTGTCGGTCATTGCAGCCTCCAATCGCTTGATATCAGCTGGCGACAACTGCGGTCGAGCGATCTTCACTGTGAGCTTGTTGAGCCTGGCGGTCAGCGTGAAAGGCGGCTTGTAATCGGCATCATTGACGCCTGTCAGCGTGTCCGAGCCGATATCGAAGGCCTCGTCCCACTGTAGGATCATCGGCAGCGTGTGTTCCATCGCAAGGGTCTGCACCGCCTTGCCGTCGATCTTCAGCGTGCCGGTGCCGGGCCGGCCCAAGCCGCTCATGTCGTTGAACGCGAGGGTTCCGATGCCCAGGCCGTCGTATTTGAAGTCGAACTCCAGCAAGTGCCTGCCGGGCGCCAGCACGTCTGGGCCCTCCCATTTCACGCGCTTCAAGTCCACCAGATTCCACAGGAACACCGGCCTGCCCTTGAGCAGATAAAAGCCATAGCCGCCAAAGCGCCCGCCGGAGGTCAGGATCATGCCCTCGGCACCACCCTGCGGCACCTCGATGTCGGCGGTGATGGTGTACGACGCATTCAGCAGCATCGGCGAATCGCCCTGGGGCAGACCGGTCATCGGCCAGGTGTAAACGAACTCGGTGCGCCCGGCGGTGATGTTCGGACGAGGCGCCACGATGCGCGCGGCGACCGATGCGTCCATCGGGAACACCTGGTATTTCCTGGCTTCGGCGACAAACTTCGCCTTCATGGCCTTGACCTTCTGCGGATGTTTCGCTGCGAGATCGGTGGTCTGGCTGAAGTCGGTATTCAGATTGAAGAGCTCGAGTACCTGATTGTCCAGCGGGTTCGGGTTGGCCGCACCGAAGGCCTCCCACGGTGCGCGGTTGACCCTGGTGCTGAGGAACCAGCCGTCGTCATAGAGCCCCCATTGTCCGAACATTTCGAAATACTGGGTCCTGTGGCGTGTTGGCGCTTTCGCCTGCCCGGCGTCAAAGGTGTAGGCGAAACTGGTGCCTTCGATCGGCGCCTGCCTGATGCCGTCGACCGTCGTCGGCGCCTTGATGCCGGCAGCCTCAAGTATCGTTGGCACGACGTCGATCACGTGCACGAACTGCTCGCGCAGCCCACCCTTGTCCTTGATGCGCGCAGGCCATGACACCACCATGTTCTGGTTGACGCCGCCAAGCTGCGAGGCGTTCTGCTTGAACCACGAGAACGGCGTATCGAAGGCCCACGACCAGCCGGCGGACATGTGGTTGTAGGTCGCCTCACCGCCCCAGACGTCATAGAACTTCATCTGAACATCGACCGGCAACTGGTTCAGCCCATTGAAAAACGCGACCTCGTTAGGCGTGCCCATCGGGCCGCCCTCGGCGCTAGCACCGTTATCGCCGTTGATGTAGATGATCAGCGTGTT
>CAIKZV010000388.1 GCA_903831925.1 uncultured Burkholderiales bacterium | reverse complement strand
CGATCTGAAGAACTTGAACGCCGCGTAAACCCTGCGCGGGCCGCCCCAGACGCCGATGATGATGTACATCGGGATCAGTGTGGCCTCGAAAAACACATAAAACAACAGACCATCGGCGGCACAAAAAACGCCCACCATCAGACCCGACAGGATCAAGAAGGCACCCATGTACTGGGCCACGCGATCGGTGATCACTTGCCAGCCCGCCACCACAACGATGACGTTGATGAAAGCGGTCAGCAGCACGAACCAAACCGAAATACCGTCAACACCGAGGTGATAGTGCACATTGAAACGCGCGATCCAGGGCAAGTTCTCCTGGAACTGCAGCGCCGCACTGGCATTGTCAAAGCCTGTGATCAGCGGAATCGTGACCAGGAAACTAGCCACCGCACCGACCAGCGCCAACCAGCGCGCCGCGCCAGGTTGGTCATCGCGGCCCAGCGCCAGCAACAAGATGCCAACAGCGATCGGCAGCCAGATCGAAACACTCAGAAGTCCGAAACCCATTTTTATTCTCCGCCCTGCCGTATCAACGGCCAGCCAGACCGGAAAGGAAAGGCATCAGCACGGCGGGCCACAACTGCCAAGTGAGCATGCCGAAAACCCCCAGCAGCATCACCAGTGCATACCAGTAGACATGGCCTGTTTGCACCAACTTCGTCAGATGAGCCAACAAGCCAACGGCCCGAGCGGATCCGTTGATCAGCACGCCGTCGATCAGCCCCATGTCGCCGCCCTTCCAGAGACCGCGGCCCAGCAGGCGAGCACCCGCAGCCAACACGTTCTCGTTGAACCAGTCGAGGTAGTACTTGTTCTCAAGCACCCGGATGATGGGCGACAAGGCTTTACCGATGGCCACCGGCACCGAAGGCACCACCAGGTAGAACAGGTAGGCCAGCACCACGCCGGAGGCAGCGAGGATGAAAGGCAGCGAGCTCAGCGAATGCATCGCCATCGCGGCCGCGCCGTGGAATTCTTCAGCCAACGCCTTCATCGCGTGGTGATGCTCCCCGTGCACCGTGATCGAATCCTTGAAGAAATCGCCAAACAGCATGGGACCGATCGTCAAGTAGCCGATCACCACCGAAGGAATGGCCAACAGCACCAGGGGCAACCAGACCACCCAGGGCGACTCGTGCGGTACGTGGACGTGGCTAATACCGTGACCATGTTCGCCGTGGTCGTCGGGGTGATCATGCTCACCCGGGAAAGGCTTGTGACGGAAGTTCTCCTGGCCATGAAAGACCAGGAAGTACATCCGGAAAGAATAGAACGCAGTGACAAAAACGCCGATCACCACCGCGGCATAGGCCCAGGGTGCCGCTGGCAGGTGGCTGGCCTTGACGGCATCGATGATCGAGTCTTTGGACTAAAAGCCAGCGAAGAACGGGGTGCCGATCAACGCCAGCGAGCCCAGCAGCGAGGTAACCCAGGTGATGGGCATGTACTTGCGCAGGCCACCCATATTGCGAATGTCCTGGTCATGGTGCATGCCGATGATCACCGAGCCAGCCCCCAGGAAAAGCAGCGCCTTGAAGAACGCATGCGTCATCAGGTGGAAGACCGCCACCGAGTAGGCAGACGCACCCAGCGCGACCGTCATGTAGCCCAGTT
>CAIKZV010000387.1 GCA_903831925.1 uncultured Burkholderiales bacterium | reverse complement strand
CAGGACCATCTGCCCGCCTGCACCCAGCCACTGATGCAGCGCCGAGAGCAGCAGATCGAGCCCTTTTTGTGGCGTGAGCCGACTGATGACCCCCAGGATCGGCGCGCCTGGTGTCTGGCGCAATCCGAATTCGCGCTGCAGGGCCTGCTTGCACAGCGCCTTGCCGGCGGTGTGCTCGGCATCAAAGGGCGCAGCGATTGCGTGATCGGTTGCCGGGTTCCAGACGACCGTGTCGATGCCGTTGACGATGCCCGAGAGTCGATCGGCCCGATGGCGCAGCAGGCCGTCAAGCTGATGGCCTTCGGCAGGCGTCAGGATCTCGCGGGCGTAGGTCGGGCTGACCGTGGTGATCCGGTCGGCAAACTGGATCCCCCCTTTGAGAAAGCACAACTCTGAATGGAATTCGATACCCGCCGGGCTCGACATCCATCCGGGCAACTGCAGGTCGCTGAAACCGTCGGCCGAAAACCGGCCCTGGTAGGCGAGGTTGTGAATGGTCAGGACGCTGCGCGCCTGCGACACGCCGGTGGTAGCGGTGGCATGCGCGGCCATATAGACCGGCGCCAGTGCGGCATGCCAGTCGTGGGCATGGACGACGTCGGGGCACCAGGCTGGATCGAGCTCGCCCATCGCCAGCTGTGCGGCCACCCAACCGAGCAGCGCGAATCGCTGCGGGTTGTCGGGCCATTCGCGGCCGTCGGGTCCGAGATAGGGGTTACCGGGCCTGGCATAGAGCCAGGGCGCATCGATGAGATAGGTCGGCACCGTGCTGTCGGGCAGCAGGCCGCGCAGCAGCGTCACGCGGGCCGCACCGAAGGCCGGGCCGCACTGAGCGATCTCGACCGGCGATTTCAGGGCCTCGCGCAGCGCCGGCAGCCCGGGCAGCAGCAGCCGCGCATCGAGCTTTGCCGCGCGCTGCGCTTTCGGCAGCGCCGCCACGACATCGGCCAGCCCGCCGGTCTTGACCAGCGGAAAGCATTCGGCGGCGGTATGCAGCACCCGGATCGCGGCGGGCTTCCTCATCAGAGCCGGGCCAGCATGTCGGCCGTGATCAGCGTGATGCCCTGATCGGTCCGGTTGAACCGTGCGGCGTCGGCGACCGGATCTTCGCCGACCACCAGGCCTGGCGGGATCGAACAGCCCCGATCGACGATTGTGCGGGTCAGCCGCGCACCTCGCCCGACCCTGACCTCGGGAAGCAGCACCGACCAGGCCACCTTGGCATAGGAATGCACCCGGCAGCTCGAAAAGAGCAGCGAGCGCTCGAGCGAGCCCGAGACGATGCAGCCGCCCGAGACCATCGACTCGACCGCCATGCCGCGTCGCTCGCCCTGGTTGTGCACGAACTTGGCTGGCGGCAGCTGCTCCTGGTAGGTCCAGATCGGCCAGTCGCGGTCGTAGAGGTTGAGTTCGGGGTCGGTGGCGGTCAGGTCGATATTGGCCGACCAGTAGGCGTCGAGCGTGCCGACATCGCGCCAGTAGGGCGTCTTGCCAGGCTCGGTGCCGACGCAGCTGCGCCCGAAGGGATGGGCCATGGCCCGGCCGGCCTTGACCAGCGCCGGAATCACGTCACGTCCGAAATCGTGTTGGGTGGCTTCGCCGCTCATGTGGCGCGGCAGCTCGTCATAGAGGAATTCGGCATCGAAAAGATAGATGCCCATGCTTGCGAGCGCGACATCGGGGCGCCCGGGCATTGCATCGGGATGCTCGGGCTTTTCGGTGAATTCGAGGATGCGATTGTTGGTATCGACCTTCATTACGCCGAAGGCATGCGCCTCGGCGATCGGCACTTCGATGCAGCCCACGGTGCAGGGCGCGCCGCTTTCGACATGGTCGACCAGCATGCGCGAGTAATCCATCTTGTAAATGTGGTCGCCGGCCAGCACCAGGACGAAGTCGGGCCGATGGCTGCGAAAGATGTCGAGGTTCTGGTAGACCGCATCGGCGGTGCCCCGATACCACGAGGCTTCCTCGAGGCGCTGCTGGGCGGGCAGCAGATCGACGAATTCATTCATCTCGGACTTCAGAAAGCCCCAGCCCCGCTGGATATGCCGCAGCAGGCTGTGCGACTTGTACTGCGTGAGCACACCCATGCGCCGGATGCCGGAGTTCAGGCAGTTCGACATCGCAAAGTCGACGATCCTGAATTTGCCGCCGAAGTAGACCGCCGGTTTGGCGCGGACATCAGTGAGTTGCTGCAGCCGGCTGCCCCGACCGCCGGCCAGCACCAAAGCCAGGGCCCGACGGGGCAATTGAAGGCGCGCCAGCGCGTTTTCGGTCATGAGGGAGGCTCCCGCTTGTCTGTTTGATGACAAGTGTACGGTGACCCGCCACCGCTTCGCATCCGTTCATTGCAGCGAGACCGCATCATCGACGCCTCGAAAAACCCTTCGATTGCCTCGCTCGGGCGAATTCCATAGGCTGGCGGCCTTCACGGAGACTGACAATGATGGAACTGCTGGCCGACCCTGCGGCCTGGATTGCCTTTCTGACCCTGACAGCGCTCGAGCTCGTCCTGGGCATCGACAACATCATTTTCATTTCGATCCTGGTCGACAAGCTGCCGCCCGAACGGCGCGAGCTCGCCCGCCGGATCGGCCTGTTTCTGGCGATGTTCATGCGCGTCGGGCTGCTGCTGGCGCTGTCATGGATGATCGGACTGACCGAACCGATCTTCACGGTGCTCGAGCATGAGATTTCGGGGCGCGACCTGATCCTGATCGCGGGCGGGCTGTTTCTGGTCTGGAAGAGCACCCACGAGATCCACCAGCTGCTCGAGGGCGAAGAGGGCAGCGAATCGAAAGCGGTCGGGGCGTCGTTTGGCGCGGTGATCGTCCAGATCATCATCATCGACATGGTGTTTTCGCTCGATTCGATCATCACGGCGGTCGGCATGGTCGACCGGGTCGAGGTCATGATTGCCGCGGTGGTCGCCTCGGTCGGGCTGATGCTGCTCTTTGCGCCGGCGATCGGCCGGGTGGTCACTGATCATCCGACGCTGAAGATGCTGGCGCTGTCGTTTCTGATGGTGGTCGGCGTGGTGCTGATCGCCGATGGCGTCGAGACCCATGTGCCCAAGGGCTATGTCTATTTCGCGATGGCCTTCTCGGTGACGGTGGAGATGCTCAACATCAACATGCGCAAGCGCGCCGCGCGCAAGGTGATCTTGAACCCGCCGCGCATTCCCGGCGATTGAGCCGGCGCTGACCTTGGCGTTCTGGCACAGACGACCTTCATCGTGTCATCGTCGGCTGCCAGTCGCTGCGCAATCACGGGCCGCTCAGGCTTCAAACCCCTGCCGCGCCACCCACTCCTGGCCTGGCGCCAAGGTCACCGGGGTGCCGATGTGGGCCGCCTCGACGCAATGGAAGCGTTGCCAGTCGTCGTCGGGCAGGTCGGCCAGCGCGGCGGCCTTGACCGGACCCGGGTTCCTGACCACCGCGTCGTCGAAGCCTTCGGTCTGGATCGTCATCCGGCCCATCGCGGTCGACAGGCCGAGCGGCCCCTTGTGGATGGCGTGGGTGTCGAGGTAGATGCGGTCGATCTCGCCGACGAAGCCCAGCGGATCGAGTTCCTGCGGCTGGGTCAGTCCCGTCAGGTTGTCGAGGTAGCGCACACCGTACAGCCCGGCCAGCTTGGCTTGGCGCAGGTTGTCGATCAGCAGGTAGGTGTGCAGCGCGGCGGTGAACTCGAAGGTCGCATCCTTGCCCAACTCGCCGGTGTTGGTGACCGCCAGTTCGACGTCGAGTTGCAGTCCGCAGAAGCTGAAACTCAGTTCAGCCTCGAAACGGT
>CAIKZV010000386.1 GCA_903831925.1 uncultured Burkholderiales bacterium | reverse complement strand
GCGATCTTGCCCATTTGCCGCGCGATGTCGCTTGCGGACATCTTGAAATAGTCGATGCGATCGGCGGTGGTCAGGCAATCTGCATAGGTGAAGTTGATCTCGAACTGCCCGTTCGCGTCTTCATGGTCGATCTGATAGACGTCGAGCCCGGCACTCCTGGACGCCTCGACCAGCCGCTCGAGAAAGGCCGACGACCGGGCCAGACCCTTGTAGTCGTAGCAGGGCTTCTCGAGCGTGTCGGTGCTGTCGGCCGGCACCAGCGATCCGTCGGCCGCGCGCGCCAGCAGCATGAACTCCGGCTCCATCCCCGAAAACAGGGTCAGACCCTCTTTTTCGAGGACGTCGAGCTGGCGCTTGAGCGCGACCCGCGAACAATAGGGATAGGGCACGCCCTTGACATGGCCGTTGCAGATCACGCGGGCATAGCCCGGCATCCAGGGCAGGGTCGCGAGCGTCGACGGATCGCCCACTGCCATGTAATCGGCGCCCTCCGGGCCGAGCCCAAGGCCCCAGATCGCAAAGCCGGCAAAGCCCGCGCCTTCCTCGAGCACCATGCGGATGTGCTCGGTGGGCACCGCCTTGGCCTTGGCTGAACCATGGATGTCGATGAACTGCGCCAGGACGTACTTGATGCCGTTGCGCTCGAGCCAGGCACGGGCATCGGCGACAGAAGCGAGGGGCGGTGTGAGGGGCGACAAGAGGCACTCCAAGAGAATCGACAAGTTTCACCACACGATAGTTTTTTTATTTTCAATCGTCAAGGCAGAGGTATGATTACGGCTCTGACTCGCCAATCAACCCATGAAAAAAGCCTCCGTCGAGAGCCTCGACCGTCACCTTGGCCAGCGGATTCGCGACATCCGGCTGCGCAACAAGCTGACGATTGCCGACGTCGCCCAGATCGCCGAGCTCTCGCCCGGCATGATCTCCAAGATCGAGAACGGCCAGGCCACCGCCAGCCTCGACTCGCTGGTGAGCATTGCCAATGCGCTCGGCGTCTCGATCGGCTCGCTCTTCAAGAACTTCGGTGCGCCGGCCGGTGAAGCCCGGCTGGTCAAGTCGGGCGAGGGCATGGAGGTGGTCAGGCGCGGCACCTCGCGTGGCCACACCTACCATCTGCTGTCCTTCGACCAAGGGCCGCGCAAGCGCTTTGACCCTTTCCTGATCTCGATGGACGACGCCTCGGAGGTCTTTCCCACCTTCGAGCACGACGGCACCGAGTTCATCCACATGCTCACCGGTCGCCTCGAATACCGGCACGGCGACGCCACCTACCTGCTCGAGCCGGGCGACTCGCTCACCTTCAACGGGCAGGTGCCCCACGGCCCCGAGCGGATCATCGAAGTACCGATCCGCTTTCTGACGGTCATCGTCTACGACTCACCGGTTCGCGAATAAGGACATCGCCATGACCTCTCCCGCCTACGACATCATCGTCATCGGTGCCGGCGCCATCGGCTGCTCGGCGGCCTGGCATGCCCGCAGCCTCGGCGCGCAAAAGGTGCTGCTGATCGACCGCGGCGGCATCGCCGAAGGCACCTCCAGCCAGTCGAGCAGCATCCTGCGCACGCACTACTCGGTGCGCGAAAACGTCGAGCTGGCACGTCGCTCGTGGTCGGTCTTCACGAAATTCGGCGAATACCTCGATGATCCGCAGGCCGAGTGCGGCCTGAACCGCTGCGGCTATCTGGTGGTGGCCGCCGACGATGAGCGCGGCGAGGCGGTGCGCGCATCGCTCGCCCAGCAGCGGACCATGGGCATCGAGGCCAACGAGATCGATGCGAAGCAGGCCCGCGAGATCCTGCCGCTGCTCAACACCGATGATCTGTCGATCTTCGGTCACGAGCCCGAGGCCGGTTATGCCGACGCCTACCTCACCGCCACCGCCTTCGCACGCGCAGCGCGCCGGCTCGGCGTCGAGGTCCGTCAGGGCGAGGCGGTGGAATCGCTGATCACCGAAGGCTCGCGCGTAACGGGCATCAGGACGAAAGCCGGCACTTACACCGCAGGCATGGTGATCTGCGTGGCCAATGTCTGGACCAACCGGCTGATCGAGTCGAACATCGGTGTCTCGATCCCGCTGGTGGCCGAACGCCACGAGGTGGTCGCCTTCGAAGCGCCCCAGCCCTATCTGCCGAGTTACCCGGTGCTCAAGGACATGGCCAGCGAGTCAATGGTCTATGCCCGCTGCTATGGTCGCAGCCAGCTGCTCGCCAGCCCCGGCCTGGTCGGCCATGCCACCGACCCGGATGAGCGACAAGCCGATGTGCCGCTCGACATCATCGCAACCCTCGGCGAGCAGGTGGCTGCGCGTCTGAGCTCCTTCGATCAGGCCGGCGTGGCCTCGACCTGGACCGGGCTGTACGACGTCACCCCCGACTGGAATCCGGTACTCGGGCCCTTGCCCGGCTGGCAAGGCCTGCAGGTGGGCTTCGGCTTTTCAGGCCATGGCTTCAAGCTGTCGCCGGCGATCGGGCGGCTGCTTGCGCAGTCGGCGCTCGGCTTGCCCACCGAGGTGCCGCTTGCGCCCTATCGCTATGAGCGCTTCGACGAGGGCGCACTGCTGATCGGGCGCTACGGCAAGGGCGCGGTGTCCTGAGCGAAGGGGCAAGGCTCAGCCGATCGCGCTCGCCGATTTCAGCTGCGTGCGCAGCAGGTGCTTCTGGATCTTGCCGGTCGAGGTCTTGGGCAGGGTCATGAAGCGGATCTCGCGCGGGCACTTGAAGCGAGCCAGATGCTGGCGACAGTGTTCGATCAGGGCATCGGCAAGGGCTTGGGTCGCCTGATCGTCGGCCGGCGCAAAGTCGGGCCGCAGCTCAACCAGGGCGAGTGGTGTCTCACCCCACTTCTCGTCGGGTCGGGCGATCACCGCCACTGCCATGACCGCCGGGTGCCGGTAGAGCGCGTCCTCGACCTCGATCGATGAGATGTTCTCGCCGCCCGAGATGATGATGTCTTTCGCGCGATCCTTGAGCTTCACATAGCCGTCGGCATGCAGCACGCCGAGGTCGCCGGTATGAAACCAGCCGCCGGCAAAGGCCTCGCGTGTCGCGGTCTCGTTCTTGAGATAGCCCTTCATCACGATGTTGCCGCGAAAGACCACCTCGCCCATGGTGGTGGCATCGCGCGGCACCTCCAGACCGGTCTGCGGATCAATGACGGTGC
>CAIKZV010000385.1 GCA_903831925.1 uncultured Burkholderiales bacterium | reverse complement strand
GTGCAGGAAATCTTCGGCGTTCACGAGCATATCCGTGACGTCTGCCGCCGCTTTGCCCGTGAAGGCTGGCACGCGATGGCGCCCGAGCTCTATTTCCGTCAGGGCGACCCGTCGAAATACCCCTCGATGGCGCAGATCAGCCAGTCTCTCGTGCCGAGCGTGCCCGATGCGCAGGTGATGGCCGACCTCGATGCCGCCGCCGACTTTGCCCATACCAATGGCGGTGATCGCAGCCGGCTCGGGATCACCGGCTTTTGCTGGGGCGGCAGGATTGCCTGGCTGTATGCCGCCCACAACCCACAGCTCAAGGCCGCAGTGGCGTGGTACGGCCGACTGACCGGCACGCCCTCGGCGAATTTCCCGATCAACCCCTATGACATCGCCGGCAAGCTCAACGCGCCGGTGCTTGGTCTGTATGGCGGCCAGGATGCCGGCATTCCAGTGGCCAATGTCGAGGAGATGAGGCGACTGCTGGCCCAGGGCAACGACAACTCGAAGAAGTCCGAGATCGTGGTCTATCCGGATGCGCCGCATGCCTTCAATGCCGATTACCGGCCGAGCTACCGCAAGGATGCGGCCGATGACGGGATGAAACGCGCGGTCGCCTGGTTCAAGCGATTCGGCGTGGTCTGATCCGGTGCGAGGCGGTGGCCGATTGCGGCGACCGCCTCGTGGCGCGCTACTGGTCGAGCGACGAGTAGACCGCCGTGCGAAGCACCGTGCGGTAGTGGCCGCTTTGCGAAGGGGCCTGCATCATCCAGACGGCGATCAGCCGTTCTTTCGGGTCGACCCAGAAATACGTGCCGGCGTAGCCACCCCAGTAATAGTCGCCGGCGCTGCCGTATTGCGCCGATTCGCCGGTGGTCTTTCTCACCGCGACACCCAGTCCGAAGCCATAGCCCGGGCCCGGCAGATAGACCGGGCCGCGAACGTCGCCGGTATGGTCGCTGGTCATGTACTCGATGGTTTTTCGCGAGACGATGCGCACGCCATCGAGTTCGCCGCCATTAAGCAGCATCTGCGCAAAGCGCAGGTAGTCGTCGGCGGTCGAGACCATGCCGCCCCCGCCCGACAGCAGTGCCGGCGGACGTGTCACATCGAGCAGCGCGACCGGCTGCTTCGAATCGGGATCGACCGGGAAGGGCTCGGCAATCCGGCCCTGCTTGGCCGGCGGCACCGAAAAGCCGGTGTCGTTCATCTTCAGCGGGCGCAGGATGCGATCGGCGAGGAAGACATCAAGGGTCTGACCCGAGACGCGCTCGATCAGCGCGCCGAGAACGTCGGTCGACACGCTGTAGTCCCAGGTGCTGCCCGGCACCGACGACAGGGGCAGCGTGCCCAGGCGCTTGATCATCTCGGCATTGTCGAAGGTGACGCCCGGCGAACCCGGCGTGAGGCCGACCTTCAGGTATTCACTCTTGACCGCTGATTTGCCGAAGACGCCGTAGGTCAGACCTGAGGTGTGCCGCATCAGATCCTGGACCGTCATTTCGCGAGTGGCGTTGACCAGCTCGAGCGTCGGCTTGCCGTCAGGCCCGGTCTTTTCAATACCGACTTTCAGGTTTGCCATGGCCGGCAGGTAGCGCGACACCGGGTCGGACAGTTTGATGCGACCCTCTTCGACCAGGGTCATGATCCCGATCGAGACGATCGGTTTGGTCATCGAATAAATCCGGAAAATCGCATCGCGCGACATGGGTTTGCCGGTCTGGGGGTTTTCGACGCCAACCGCCGACGCCTTGACGATCTGGCCATCGCGCGAGACCACCATCACCGCACCCGGGATGCGTCCGGCCCGGGTATCGGCCTCAATGGTGCTCATAAAGCTGTCGAGTCTGGCGCTCGAGACGCTGCTGCCGGCCGCGCTGCCAGAGGTCGACGAGCCGGTTTTTATCGGCGCGCATGCTGTCACCAGCAAGGCCGCACCGACGATGCCACTCAGGACGATGGCACTGACAGAACGTTCGGGAAATGGTGCACGCCCAGGGCGCGACAGCGTTCGCGAATGAGACGCGAAGGGGTGAATGCTCATGGTGTCTCCGGATCTGGTTTTTATTGGGCGAATCAGTCAGGGCTTGCCTGCGCCATACCGAGTTTAACCCTGCAGCTAAACTGTCCGAATGGCGGCTCGCTTTGCGAGCACACCGGCGCGATATCGGCCGCAGGCCCTCTGATTGCGCTCATTGCGGAGCACACTACCCATGACTTCGATTTCTGACCTGACCTGCTGCGGTCGACGCGACGCGCTGCGCCTGATGGGCGCCGCCGCCGCGGGCCTGCCTGCAATAGCCTTTGCCCAGCAGCCCGATTGGCCAAGCCGTACGGTGAAACTGATCGTGCCCTTCCCGCCGGGCAGCACGCCCGACGTGCTGGCCCGACTGGTTGCAGACCGTCTGGCCGGCGCGCTGCGCCAAGCGGTCGTTGTCGACAACAAGGCCGGGGCCGGCGGCAATATCGGGACCGATGCGGTGGCCAAGGCCGCCCCCGACGGCTATACCGTGGGTGTCTCGATCACCGGGCCGCTGGTCAACAACACCGTGCTCTACAAGACCATGCCCTACGATCCGTTTCGCGATCTGGCACCGGTCACACTGGCGGCGCTCCAGCCCAATGTGCTGGCGGTTTCGACTGATCTCGGCGTGAGTACGGTACGCGAGCTGATCGATCTGCTGCGGCGCAATCCGGGCAAGTACAACTATGCCTCGGTGGGTGCAGGAACCGTCTCGCATCTGTCGATGGAACTGATCAAGGCGCGCACCGGGACCTTCATCGTCCATGTGCCCTACAACGCCTCGCCGGCG
>CAIKZV010000384.1 GCA_903831925.1 uncultured Burkholderiales bacterium | reverse complement strand
CATACCGAGGCGCTGGTCGCGATCGACGTCAACTCGGCCCGATCGACCAAGGGTTCCGACATCGAGGAAACCGCGTTTCGCACCAACCTCGAAGCCGCCGACGAAGTGGCTCGACAGATGCGCCTGCGCGATCTGGGCGGCCTGATCGTCATCGACTTCATTGACATGGAAAGCACGAAGAACCAGCGCGAGGTCGAGCAGCGCTGCAAGGACGCGCTGCATTACGACCGTGCGCGGGTGCAGGCCGGAAAGATTTCGCGATTCGGGCTGATGGAACTGTCGCGCCAGCGGCTGCGCCCGGCGCTCAACGAAGGCACACACATCACCTGCCCGCGCTGCAACGGCACCGGTGTGATCCGCGACGTCGAATCGTCGGCGCTGCACATGCTGCGGGTGATCCAGGAAGAGGCCATCAAGGAGAACACCGCTGCGGTGCATGCCCAGGTGCCGGTCGAAGTGGCCACCTATCTGCTCAATGAAAAACGCGCTGAGATCGCCAAGCTCGAAGCACGGGTCAAGGTCGAGATCGTCCTGATTCCGAACAAGTACATCGAGACACCGCATTACAAGCTCGAGCGTCTGCGCCACGATGATGACCGGCTGTCCACCTATCGGGCGAGCTACAGTATCGCCGACGGCCCGCCCGACGAAGGCGTTTATCTCGATCGCAAGATTGAAGGCGGCTAGCCGCGTCAGGATTCGGCCGTCAAAGGATTTACCCCCGATCAGCCGGCGCCTATTGTCGCGCGTCCGGAGGTCGCGCCAGCACCCGCAGCGCTTCCGGCGCCTGCTCCGGCACCGGTCACTGCGCAATATGTGACGCCAGCGCCCAGCGGCGGCTTCCTGTCGCGCTTGTTCGGTCTGTTCCGTGGTTCGCCGAGCGCACCCGCTGCACCGCCGCCAGTGGTTGAATTGCCTGCGCCCGCCCCGGCGGCCGCAACCGGCGCGGGGGCTTCGGCAACCCGCAATGGTGGCCAGCGAGGACGCGACGGTGCACGCGGCAACGGCCGTGGACGCGAGGGTCGAGAAGGCAGAGAAGGACGTGAGGGCCGTGAGGGTCGTGAGCCGCGCGAAGCCCGCGAAAGCCGGGCGCCGCGTGAGAATCGCGAGCCGCGCGAAGGGCGTGAACCCCGCGAGCCGCGTGATACGCGCGAAGGCCAGGAGGCCATCGAGAGCAACGACGCCCGACGCGGCCGGTCCGACCGGCGCAATGGCGATCGCCCCCCGCGAGCGCCCAAACCCAGGTCGCCGGAGCTCAATGACGAGGTCGCATCCGCCGAAGTCGCCGATACCGGCGCGGTGCCTCAGACCCAGGCTCGACAGGAAGAGCCGCGGCGTCGACGCGAGCCGCGTCGTGCGCCCGAGCAATCCGGTCAGCCGATGCAGGCCGAACTCGACATGTCGAGCGGCTTGGCTGCCGATGTGGGCGTCGATGAAGGCCTGACCGACTCGCAATCGCCGGCCGACGAGACCGGGGAAGCGGGTGAAGCACGTCGCCGCAGTCGCCGGCGCAGGGGCGGTCGCGGTCGAGACCGTGGTCAATCTCAGAACGAGGGCAGTACCGACGGCAACGATGAAGCCGCTTCACAGGCAATGGCTGATCACACCGGCGAGCAAGTGCCGGTGCCATCCCAAGCGATCAGTCAGGCCCTGCCCGCCGCGGCACCCGCCGAATCGACCACGCCGACCATCCCGTTGGCTGCGCCAGTGATGAGCGCCCAGCCATCGATGATTGAGCCGATCGTGATCGCTGAGCCGGTGGCGCAAGCCTTCGCGCCAGTCGTGCATGCTGAGCCCTTGATCGAAACCGCCGAGCCGGTCGCAATGCCGGTCTCGGTACCGGTGCCGGTGGCTGCGCCCATCCCAGAACCGGTTGTGGCGGCGATTCCCGAACCGGTGATTGCTGCTGCCGCACCTGCGCCTCAGATCGCGGTGCCGCAAGCGGTTGCCATTGCAACCGCCCCGGTTGAAGCCGTGCCGGCTTCCGCAGCGCCGGTCCCAAGCCCGGTGGTCGCGGTGGTGGCTGCCGCAGAAGCGCCGATCGCCGACACCAGCAGCCTGATGGCCGTCGTTGAAGGCGCCGGACTTCAGTGGGTGCAGACCGCGCCGTCAGCGGTCACCGAGCCAGAGGCAGTGACACCCATGGTCAGAGTCGCCAGAGTGCGTAAACCGCGCCCGGTGGTCGCTGCCGAGCCGCTGATGCAGGTCGAAACCGGTCCGTCGCCCAAAGCGGACTGATATCGGTCACGGAGCGCGTCGGGTGCTTGGCGCCCGGCGCTCTCCGCCTGTTGGCCTGCCGCTGCCAATGCTGAACGACTGAACGCTGAACGACTGAACGCCTCAATGCAGCGTGCGCTGATAACATCAGCCAGAGGCTGGCCATGACTGAACGCGCAACTATTCCGATCGCCGAGCACCGTTACGATACGGCGCTGCCCCACGTGCCCGAGTCGCCGCAGGCGCCGACAGGCCGTCTGGTCGACTCGCGGGGCCGCCCGCTGCATGACCTTCGGGTCTCGGTCACCGACCGCTGCAATTTTCGATGCAGCTACTGCATGCCCAAGTCGGTCTTCGATCGCGACTACGCATTTTTGCCGCAAACTTCGCTGCTGCGCTTCGAGGAAATCGAACGCGTCGTCAAAGTCTTCGTCTCGCATGGCATCGAGAAGGTCCGCCTGACGGGTGGCGAACCGCTGCTGCGAAAAGACCTCGAAAAGCTCATCGAAAGACTGGCAGTGCTGACCACCGTCAACGCCAGGCCACTCGATCTGACCCTCACAACCAACGGATCGCTGCTAACGCGCAAAGCCCGCGCGCTGCGCGATGCCGGTCTGCAGCGCATCACAGTCAGCCTCGATGCGCTCGATGACGGTGTCTTTCGCGCGATGAACGATGTCGACTTTCCGGTCTCCGAGGTGCTCGACGGCATCGACGCGGCCGCCACGGCCGGCTTTCGCTCGATCAAGGTCAACATGGTCGTCAAACGTGGGGTCAACGAGCACCAGATCGTGCCGATGGCGAGGCACTTTCGCGGATCCGGTCATGTGCTGCGTTTCATCGAATTCATGGATGTCGGTGCCTCGAACGGCTGGCGCCTCGATGACGTTATTCCGAGCCGCGATGTGGTGGCCGCCATTCATGCAGTGTTTCCGCTCGAACCGATCGCCGCGCAGTACGGCGGGGAAGTGGCGGCGCGCTGGCGCTACCTCGACGGTTGCGGCGAAATCGGCGTGATTTCTTCAGTGACCGAACCCTTCTGCGCTGATTGCTCGCGCGCCCGCCTCTCCACCGAAGGCCGGCTCTACACCTGCCT
>CAIKZV010000383.1 GCA_903831925.1 uncultured Burkholderiales bacterium | reverse complement strand
CCTTTACGATCACGGCTGCGAACAATGCACTGTTCTCGATTCAGTCGTTCGACTTTGAGAACGCCTATCCCCTCGGCGGTGAGCGCACATCAAGTCTGCTACTAGTCGGCACGTTGGCTGACCTGAGCACGGTGACCCAGACCTTCGGTAACCTGCATGACGTCGTGAGTTGGACCACCCTTGGCGTCGGCAGCGTCTTCAATAGTTTGAAGTCGGTGACATTCCAAGCTAATGGTGACGCGAGCAACCGTGCCCTGTTCGACAACATTGTGGTCAATACCAATACCGTCTCGGAACCTGGTTCGTTCGCTCTGGCTGGCTTGGCCCTCTTGGGCTTAGCTCTAACGCGCAAGCGGGCCTGAAACGCAGTGCGGGCCTGTAGCTATTCACGGCCGGCTATTCGGCGCAGAGCCCTGAAGTACTGCGGCTTTGCGGATGTGAACGCTGGCCGCGCCATCAGGGCGCGAGTCAGCGCCAGCCAAGAATCATCAGTCCGCCTTCCTCGCCCGCCGACCCACCGCCTTGACGTGAATATCCCGCAGGACACCAGAGGACCGCCGGATGTTCACACGGCGGTCCTTGATTGCCGTTGCTCGCGTGGCGGCCCGAAATGTCGACCGTTCGGTTTTTGTTGCCACTGACTTCAGCGATCCTTTTTCGAAGGCGGCGATCAGATCGGATTCGTCGGGGTCAGTCTTCGGCATCTTGCTCACCTTGGCCCAGGTCGTCTGGCGCACGGCCTCACAGCACTACGGCGCCATCCGCGCTGCGCTTGAGAAAGTGGGGCGTCCGATCGGCGTTAACGATCTGCCTATCGCGGCTCATGCGCGCAGCGAGGGGCTGACCCTCGTCAGCAATAATCTCGGTGATTTCAAGCGCGTGCCAGGACTGCTGACTGAGAACTGGCTACGCCGCTCTCGGGCCTGAAGAAAGCCCGTCTCTCTTCGCTTACCTCATTGCCAGCGACGAAGCGCCTTCACACCTCGAGTGACAGGCGAGTCTTCTGTCATATCAATTTCGCGGACGCATCCCGCTCGACACCACTGCCGGCGCAGGCACCGCGAATTCGCCGTCATTGGTGAATCGCATTGCCAGCTCGCCCAGAGCCTTGCGGATCTCGGCAATGGCCTGCGGGGATTGCGCCTTGAGGGTGGCCGCTGCCCGAACCGAACCCTGGCGGATATTGTCGAACAACTCACCCGGGTCGCGCCCGCGCATGAATTGAGGCGCCTCGGCAACTTCGATGTCAGCAAACCCTGCGGCCTGCAGGCTCGACGCTGCGACCGCGTGGTCGCTGAACATGAAAAATGCCGGGCCCTGGGGCAAGCCGACATCGGCGGTGCCGTGCCTTGCGATCGCGGCATAGAGGACACCAAATGCCAGCGCCCGTTGCGGGCCGGCCCATACCGAAAACGCCAGGCGTCCGCCGGGTTTTAGCACCCGAAACGCTTCGTTGAGCGCGGCCTGCGGGTCGGCCACGTGACACATTCCGAAGCCGCACACGACCGCATCAAAGGTGTGCTGCGCGAAGGGTAAGGACAGGGCATCGCCCTGCTCGAAATTCAGGCTCGGATAGTGTTGCCGGGCCAGCGCGACCTGTGCCAATGAGAAGTCCACACCTGTGGCATCGGCGCCGCGCAGCGCTGCCCCATGCGCTAGATAGCCCGCGCCGCAGGCGATATCCAGCACGCGCTTGCCGTCGGTCACGTCGGCGGCGTCCAGCATCGCCTGCGCAGACTGCGTGGTGATCTGGGGCGCCAGGGCGTGATAGGCGGCAACGGTTTCGGGGCTCTCCCAGCCATGGCGTTCGAAGGCTGCAAAGCTCAATGCGGAATCAGTCATCACACCCCCAGGGTAAGAAATTTTTTTGGTTTCGGATTGAAACTGCAAATTTTGTCCTGCAGGAAAGCGGCTTGTCTTCACTCGAAGTAATGAGTGCGGCGGGCGAGCGATCTCATCAATTTTGGGGACGACTTGCCCTTTACCGCCCGGCAGCATCAGGTCCCAGGTCAGGGGCTTCGCGACGACTGTCGATTGCGCACATGCGCAGGAGCTTCTCCCACCCTTTGTCTGATCCCACCCTCTGGAGT
>CAIKZV010000382.1 GCA_903831925.1 uncultured Burkholderiales bacterium | reverse complement strand
TTGAAGCGCTTTTGCACCGCCGGGTTGGTGAGCGCCGCCTTGTAGCCGACCACCTTGCCATATCGCTCGCCCAGCAGCCGCACGAATTTGTCGCGACCGCAGACCGCGCCGGCCAAGGAGAGGGCGTCCGACGGATTGGGCAGGGGCTCGAGCGCGGCGTAATCGCGGGTCATTTCCGCGATCGCGGCATAGTCGGGGCAGGTCGGCGGATCGGGCTGGCGTGTGGCGCAGGCCGACAGACTCGCCGCGATCAGCAGCGCGAGCCACGAGCCGGCGAGTCGCTTCATCACTGCTCTCCCATGCCTGGCACGCCGATCGAGAATCCGGCATCGACATAGGTGATCTCGCCGGTGATGCCCGAGGCCATGTCCGACAGCATGAAAGCGGCCACATTGCCGACTTCTTCGGTGGTCACATTGCGGCGCATCGGCGCGTGCTGTTCGGCAAAATCGAGCAGCTTCGAAAAACCCTTGATGCCCGAGGCTGCCAGGGTCTTGATCGGGCCGGCCGAAATCGCATTGACCCGTGTGCCATGAGGGCCGAGGCTGGTGGCCATATAGCGCACGCTGGCTTCGAGCGAAGCCTTGGCCATGCCCATGATGTTGTAGTTGGGCACGGCGCGCACCGCCCCGAGGTAGGACAGCGTGATCAACGCCCCTTTGCGCCCGGCCATCAGTGGCCTGGCGGCGCCGCCGACCGCAGCAAAGCTGTAGGCCGAGATGTCGTGCGCAACCCGGAAGGCTTCGCGCGAGAGGCCGTCGTAGAGATCCCCCATGATCGCCTCGCGCGGCGCGAAGGCCACCGCATGAACCACGCCGTCGAGCCCGTCCCAGACCTTGCCCAGATCGGCAAAGAGCGCCTCGATCTGGGCGTCGTCGGCCACATCGCAGGCAAAGACCTTGTCGGAACCGAATTCGGCGGCCATTTCGGTGATCCGGTCGCGAAAGCGCTCGGTCTGGTAAGTGAAGGCGAGTTCGGCGCCCTGCTTTCGGCAGGCTTGCGCCACGCCATAAGCAATCGAGCGATTAGAGAGCAGGCCCATGATGAGAATGCGTTTGCCGGCCAGGAACATCCGGTTTCTCCGATAGAATTTTGTAATGTTGATTGTCGCACGCTGGATTGCCCGGGTCATCGCGGGTGCAGGGCTCCTTCTGGCGGCAGCCGGTGGGGCGCTTGCGGCTGCCCCATCCGCTTCATCCGGCGACGCCGACGGCTTTGTCACCGCCATGGCCTGGGGCGCGCAGCCGCGCTATCAGCCCGGATTCACCCACTTCAACTATGTCAACCCGGATGCGCCCCGAGGCGGACTGCTGTCGCTCGACGGTTTCGGCTCCTTCGACAAGGTCAATCCGTTTACGCTCAAGGGCGTGGTTGCGGCAGGCGTCGGTTCATTGATGTTCGATTCGCTCACCGAGCAAAGCGACGACGAGCCCTTCTCGGTCTATGGGCTGCTGGCCGAGTCGATGCGCTTTGCATCCGATGGCCTGTCGATCACCTTCCGCCTCAACCCGCGCGCGCGCTTTTCAAACGGTGATGCGGTGCTGGCGGCCGATGTGAAGCATTCCTACGACACGCTCATGAGCAAGCTGGCGCATCCGCGCTACCGCAATCTCTTTGCCGATGTGAAGTCGGTCGCCACGCCTGATGAGCGCACGGTGCGCTTCGACTTCAAGCGTCGCAACCATGAGCTGCACATGATCCTGGGCTCGCTGCCGGTGTTCTCGCGCAAATGGGGCAATGGCAAGCCCTTCGACCAGATCGTCCAGGATCCGCCGATTGCCAGTGGTCCCTATCGCATCGA
>CAIKZV010000381.1 GCA_903831925.1 uncultured Burkholderiales bacterium | reverse complement strand
GGCTGCTGCTGCTGCTGCTGTGCTCGATCGCCTCCTCGTCGGGCTCGACCGGCGGCGGCATCAAGATGATCCGCTCGCTGGTGCTGTGCAAGCAGGCCCTGCGCGAACTGCTGCGCATGAGCCATCCGCGGGCGGTGCGACCGCTGGTGCTCGGCGGGCAGGTGGTCGCGCAGCCGTTGGTGCTGGCGGTGCTCGGATTCATGCTGCTCTATGGCGTCACTCTGGTCGGCCTGACGCTCCTGATGGTCGCCACCGGGGTTGATTTCACCTCGGCGTTCAGCGGCGTCGTGACCTGCCTGAACAACACCGCGCCGGGGCCCGGCGGCATGGGCCTGACACTGAGTTACCTGGCGCTCAACGACTTCCAGACCTGGGTCTTTGCCTTCGCGATGCTCGCCGGGCGACTCGAGATGGTGATCGTTTTCGTCCTGTTCACGCCGGCATTCTGGCGTCGCTGACCTCACTGCACCGTCAGCGTTTTGGCCGATCACCCTGCATCTGATGGCAAATCGGCCATCGACCCCGCGATCACCACCGAGGTGCTGCTGATCTGCGGCCTGCCGGGGGCCGGCAAATCGACGCTGCTCAAAGGCTGGCTGGCCGAGCGACCCGACACCGAACGCTGGGCCCTGATGGTCAACGGGATCGCCGGGATGGCAAATGCCGATCGCGATCCGGGCGTCACAGTGGCGACGCTTGCCGGCGGCTGCGCCTGCTGCTCGGGGCAGGTGGTGTTCGGCGTGACGCTCACCCGGCTGCTGCGGGGCGGCCCTTTTCGGCGGCTGATCATCGAGGTCAGCGGCATCGGCCATCCCGGGCGCATGGTCGACCGACTGCGGATTCCCGAGCTCGCCCCCCGACTGTCGATTCGGCCGACGGTCATGGTGATCGACGCGACACGCCCCGACCCGTTTTTCGACGCGCACCATCCCGCTCACCCGCTGGCCCTCGACCAGCTCGACTCGGCCCGACTGCTGGTGATCAACCGGGCCGACGCGCTGACGCCCGAGGCAGAACGCGCGCTGTGCGAGCGGCTGACCAGTCTGTCAGGCCGATCGCCGGCAGTGCTGTCGAGCCGCCGCGGCGCGGTGACGCTGGCGGCAACCCTGGCGGCGCTGGACGGTCTTTGAGCGGCGTGCAGGGAATCTGCAGGGGGGCGCAGGCTCGGTCGGCACTGATGGCGGGCTGGCCGTGCGGATCGGATGCGCGCGACGGCGGGCCGATCCGGTGCGGTCTGAGCCACCCGGCTGCGCTTGTGCTGGCAGGTTTCGGCCCCAAGATGACCCTTACCGCGTTGCGTGTCATGCGCAAGTTGCGGTCGTCCGGGCCACGGCAGTGGTGCGATTCCGACGGTTCGTGATGCCTGGCGACGCCTGTCGGTCGCGGCTGCACGGTCATCGGCGGGCGTTGTCCCGGCCCGGGTACGGGCGCCAACCTTGCCCTGAAGCTCAGCGAGGATTCGTGATGAACATGATCTACAACAGCCCGAACTACTGTGTCGTCGAATTCAAATCGGCCGAGGGAGAACCGTTCGCCGGCGGTTACGAGATCATGGACAAGACCGGCAAGCGCGAGATCTTTCTGGGTGGCGTGCTCGCCGACAAATTCCGCTTTGACGTCAGTCAGCTGATTGCGACCGAGCCCTCGGTTGAAGAGGTCGACGACTTTCTGAGCGGATTCGAAGGGCTGATGCTCCAGCCGCTGGTCCTGCACTGAGCCGGGGCATCGCCGACTGAAATATGTCGGTTTGTCACAAAAGCCACATCAGCCAGCGCTTCTAATGCGGGCTGATGTGGCTTTTGTGTGACCTTCTGATGAAGACCGGTTTTGATCTTGCCGTGATCGGCGCAGGCATTGTCGGCCTTGCGCACGCGCTGGCAGCGGCCCGGCGCGGGCTGAAAGTCGTCGTGATCGACCGCGATGCCCAGGCCAACGGCGCCTCGGTGCGCAATTTCGGCTTCATCACCGTGACCGGGCAGCAGACCGGCGACTGCTGGCGTCGCGCGATGCGCAGCCGCGATGTCTGGGCGCAGATCGCCCCTGAGGCCGGCATCGAGGTGATTCACCAGGGGCTCGGGGTGGCGGTGACCCGACCCGAATCGGTCGCGGTCCTCGAGGCTTTCCGGCGAACCGGGATGGGCGAGCAGTGCGAACTGCTCACGCCCGCGCAGGCCCACCGCCGGATGCCCGCCCTGCGCAGCGATGCGCTGCAGGCGGTGCTCTACAGTCCGCACGAGTTGCGGGTCGAGTCGCGCGATGCGATTCCCCGCCTGGCCGCCTGGCTCGAACGCGCCCATGGGGTGAGTTTCATGCGCCAGACGCTGGTCACCGGCATCAGTCTGCCGAGCATCGAGACCACCGCCGGCACGCTGCAGGCGCAGGCCGCCGTGGTCTGTCCGGGCGACGACTATCTGTCGCTCTATCCCGAGCGCATCGCGGCCTACGGCCTGACCCGCTGCGCGCTGCAGATGCTGCGCGTGCGGCCTGCGCGCCCGGTAATGATGGGCGCCGCGCTGATGTCCGACCCGAGTCTGGTGCGCTATCTCGGCTGGTCGGAGTTGCCCGAATCGCAGGCGCTGCGTGCCCGGCTCGAGCAGGAGACGCCCGAGCTGCTCGAGCACGGCATCCACCTGATCGCGGTGCAGTCGGGCGACGGCTCGCTGGTGGTCGGCGACAGCCATGTCTATGCGCCCACCCCCGGCCCGTTCGGACTTCAGACGGTCGACGACCTGATCCTGCGCGAACTCGACGCGGTGGCCGATCTGCCGGGGCGCACGGTGAGCGAGCGCTGGATGGGGGTCTATGCTTCGGCGCCAGATCGTCTGATGCTGGTGGATCGGCCTGCCGAGCAGGTGCGGCTGGTGATCGTGACCAGCGGGACTGGCGCCTCGACCGCTTTCGGCATTGCCGAAGAAGTGATCGACGAACTCCTCTGATTTTTTCTGACTTCTGATTCGGTGAGCGCGGACATGACACTCAAGGCGGCGGTATTCGACTGGGCCGGCACGATGATCGATTTCGGGTCGCTCGCGCCGATGGGTGCCTTCGTGCGCGCCTTCGCGCAGTTCGATATTCCGCTCACGATTGCCCAAGCTCGCGGCCCGATGGGTCTGCCCAAGCGCGACCATATCGCGGCCCTGATGGCACTGCCCGAGGTGGCCGCCGCCTGGGCGAATCGCCATGGCCAGACGCCCGGCGAGACCGACATCGATCGGGTCTATGAAGTCTTTGTGCCGATGAATGTGGCGGCGGTCACCGATCATGCCGGCCTGGTGCCGGGCGCCGCCGAGGTGGTGGCGATGCTGCGCGAGCGGGGCCTGCGGATCGGCTCGACCACCGGCTATACCCGCGAGATCATGGCCCGCGTGCTGCCGATCGCGGCGGCGGCCGGCTACTCGCCCGACAACCTGGTGTGCGCCGGCGATCTGGCCGAGGGCCGTCCCGGTCCGCTGATGATGTATCGCACCTTTGCCGATCTGGGCGTGCATCCGCCGAGCGCGGTGGTCAAGGTCGACGACACCTGGCCGGGGATTGCCGAGGGGATTGCCGCCGGCACCTGGACGGTGGGCGTGACCGCCTCGGGCAATGAGGTGGGCTTGTCGCACCCGGAGTGGCTGGCGCTGGACGCGCAGGCCCAGGCGACGGCGGTGGCTCGTGCCGGCGAGGTTCTGAGGCGAGCGGGCGCTCACTATCTGATCGACACCGTGGCCGATCTGCCGGCGGTGATCGACGACATCGAGCGTCGGCTGGCCGCAGGCGAGCGGCCGGTGGCGAGTGAGACGGCCCCCAACTGATACCGCGTGACCGCGCTTGCCGCACGACCGGAATGACAGCGCGACCGGACTTAGCGGGTGAGCGGCCGGTTGACCTGCTCGCGGCTGAATCCGGCGAGCTGCTTGTAGCGCGCTGAGATCGCCTCGAGTTCAACCAGCGGAATCACATCGTGGATGTGGGCAAATCCGCCGGGTGCACGCTCCTCGGCGATCTGCATCACCTGATCCGGCCCGCCGGCCCGGTTGCCCAGCACGATCTGGCCGGTGGCCTCCCGCCGCATCGCTTCATAGCGGGCAAAGCCCTCGGCCGGATGGCGATTGCCGCTTGCAAAGCCCGCCTCGACCAGGGCGCTTGCCATCGCTTCGGCATCCAGGATCGCCTGCGAGGCGCCATTGCTGCCGATCGGATACATCGGATGGGCTGCATCACCCAGCAGCGTGATGCGCCCGTGAGTCCAGCCGGCGAGCGGGTCGCGATCGGCCATCGGATATTCGTAGATGGCATCTGTGCCATCGATCAGGGCCGGCACATCGAGCCAGTCGAAGCGCCAGCCGGCAAAGGGCTCGCGAAAGACCGAGGCGTCTACCCGCCGGCTCCAGTCCTGGCGCGCCGGCGTGTCATGCGCCACTGAGAGTTCGGCGATCCAGTTGATGCGCGAGCGACCGACATCGGCAAGTGTGCGCGAGATCGGATAGCAGACGAACTTCTGATCGGCATGGCCGGCCTGGATCATGGTTCGTCCGTCCAGGAAGGGCGCGCCTTCGCAGGTGCCGCGCCACAGCAGCCGGCCGGAAAAGCGCGGCGGGCCTTCATCCGGATGAAAGTGGCGACGCACGACCGAATGGATGCCGTCGGCGGCAATCACCGCCCGTGCCCGGATCGGCTCGCGGGCCGTGCCCTGCGGGTCGACAAAGTGCAGCGTGACCACGTCTGCATCGCCATCGCCGTCGTCGACAAAGCGCTCGAGCGCATGGCCGGTGAGCACCGCCGCCTCGCCCAGCCGCTCGCGCACCGCCGCCAGCAGCAGCATCTGCAGTTCGCCGCGGTGGATCGAGAACTGCGGATAGGCATAACCCGCAGCCATACCGCGCGGCTCCGACCAGATCAGCTGGCCATGACGGTTGTAGAAGGCCAGCGCTGCGGTCTCGATGGCGGTGGCCGCGAGCTGCGGCTGCAGCCCGAGTGCGGCCAGCACCCGCACCGAGTGCGGCAGCAGGTTGATGCCCACGCCCAGCGGTCGCAAAGCGGGCACCGATTCGAAGACCGTGCAGCGGATGCCGGCAGCATGCAGGGCGAGCGCGGTGACCAGCCCGCCGATGCCGCCGCCGATGATGGCGATGTCGAGCGCTGGCGAGAAAGGTGCGGCAGCATGGTTCGAGGCAGGCGATGCGACCGACCCGGCAGTGGTGCCCGCCTGCGGGCCGCGTTGATCGTGCTGTGTCATGGTCCGATCCGATCAGCTTTCCCGGCGCTCGGCGTCGCGCTCGGTGAGCAGCTCGCCGGCAATCTGGAAACCGGTGTTGGCCGCCGGCACGCCGGCATAGATGGCGGCCTGCTGCAGCAGCTCCTTCACATCGGTCGGCGACAGCTCGACCGCAAGACCCGCGCGGGCATGCAGCCTGAACTCTTCCCAGCGACCGAGTGCACTGGTGATGGCCAGCACGATCAGCCGGCGCATGCGGTCATCGAACACCGGCCGGGTCCAGACGTCATGCCAGGCCCAGCGGGTGATCATGTCCTGGAACTCGGAATTGAAAGCCTCGGGCGCCACCAGCCGGGCATTGACATAGTCCTCGCCCAAGGCCTGCTTGCGCCGGGCGATGCCGCGCGCGTACTGGGCATCAAGGCTTGCGGCCACCGGCAGACCGGTGACCGGCGAAGCGCCCTGCGGGAGCGCGCCGCTGCCGCGGTGCGCGCCGGATTGCGGTGCGTTCTGGCCGCGCTGCGGCGCAAGTGCGGTCATCAGCATTGCGACGAAGCCTGGCGCGTCTTCGGAGTGGGGCAGATGCGCGGTGTCCAGGCGCGCCAGCCGCGCGCCCGGGATCGCGGCCACAATCGCCTGGCCCATCGCCGGCGGCGTGGCCACATCGAAGCTGCCGACCAGGACCGTGGTCGGCGTCGTGATCCGATGCAGCTGGTCCTGCAGATCATGGTCACGCACCGCAGCGCAGCAGCCGGCATAACCCACCGGATCGAGCGCGAGCAGGGTCTGGCGGACGGTGTGAAAGTGCGCATTGCCGCGCGCAATGAAGCGCGCCGTGAAAAAGCGCGACAGGCCCGTCTCGGCGACCGCCGCCATCCCGCCGGCCTTGACCTTGGCGATGCGCTCGACCTGACCGGCCGGCTCGATGCGCCCGGTGGTATTGCACAGGAGCAGGTGGTGCAGGCGATTGCCGGCGTGGATGCCGAGCCACTGGCCGATCATGCCGCCCAGCGAAATCCCGCAGTAATCAAAACGCTCGAGCCCGGCGGCATCGGCCACCGCCAGCACGTCGCGGGCGAGCAGCTCGACGCTGTAGTCGCCGGGGGGCGCATCCGAGGCGCCATGGCCGCGGGTGTCCATCCGGATCACGCGAAAGAAGTCGGCCAGCCGCGGCATCACCGGATCCCACAGGGCATGGTCGGTGCCAAGCGAATTCACCAGCATCAGGGGCGGCAGAGCGGGGTCGCCGTCGGCGCGCCAGAAGAGGCGGGCACCGGCATGAGTGACGAAGGGCATGGTGGCTTCCTAAAACCCGATTATCTCAGGCGCGCCAGTCGCCGATCGTT
>CAIKZV010000380.1 GCA_903831925.1 uncultured Burkholderiales bacterium | reverse complement strand
GGCGGCAGCGTGGCCTATCTGTCAGCGACTCGTCTGGGCCTGCCCTCGGTGGGCTATTACGGCGGGCGCACCGTGCCGTATCTGCACGAGCGGCTGCAGGCGCCGATGATGTTTCACTTCGGCGAGAAAGACGCCATGATCACGATGGACATGGTCAAGCGCATCAGCCAGACCCATCCGCAGGCCGCCTGCCATGTTTATCCGGCAGGGCACGGCTTCAATCGCCATGGCCATCCCGACTGGCACGACGACAGCGCCAAGACCGCGCTTGCGCGCTCGCTTGCCTTTTTCGCGCAGAACCTGAGCCATGCCTGACGCCGGATCTGCGTCATGACGCGTCATTCGCACCTGCCTGGCTGATCAGGGATGCGCGTCGAGGCGGTGATCTTCGATTGCGACGGCGTGCTGGTCGACAGCGAGCCGATCACCATGGCGGTGCTGACCGCCATGGCAAACGATGCTGGCCTGTCGCTCACCGAGCACGATGCTGCCGAGCTCTTCATGGGCAAGTCGCTGCGCGAAGACATCCGGATCATCGAGTCGCATCTCGGCAAACCCTTGCCGGCAGGCTGGACCGATGCGTATCTGGCGCGCCGCAATGCCGCGCTGTCTGCGCAGGTGGTGGCCGTCACCGGCATCGTCCATGTGCTTGATGTGCTGGCCGCCCGCGGCATCGCCATCGCGGTCGCCTCGGGTGGCGATCGCGCCAAGATGCGTCTGACGCTGGGCACGACCGGACTGCTGCATCGCTTCGAGGCGCCCGACCAGCAATCGTCCTGGCTCTTCGGTGCCGACATGGTCGAGCATGCCAAGCCCGCGCCCGACGTCTATCTGATGGCCGCCCGTGCGCTGAACCTTGATCCGTCACGCTGCCTGGTGATCGAAGACACACCGGTCGGTGTTCAGGCCGGCACTGCCGCCGGCGCAATCGTCTTCGGTTATTGCGAGCGCAACGATCCGCGCAAGCTGCTGGCCCACGGCGCAAGCGCGGTGTTTGCCGACATGCACCGACTGCCCGATCTTCTGTCGCACTGATGTCCCGCCGATGTCCCGCCGATGTCCCGCTGATTTTTCGCTGAAGTTCCTCTGATCTTCCACTGATTTTTTCTGATCACCATGCCCGCCATCGAATCCCGCCTGGACACCCGATCTGCCGACTTCAAGACCAACTCGCAGGCCATGGCCGCGCTGGTCGATGACCTGCGCGCGCACTGCGCCAAAGCGGCCGATGGCGGCGGCAAGACCGCCCGCGACCGGCACACTTCTCGCGGCAAGCTGCTGCCGCGCGATCGCATCGATCAGCTGCTCGACCCGGGCACAGCGTTTCTCGAACTCTCGCCGATGGCCGCCCACGAGATGTACGACAACGAGGCGCCCTGCGCCGGCATCATCACCGGCATCGGCCGGGTGTCCGGCGTCGAATGCCTGATCGTGTGCAATGACGCCACCGTCAAAGGCGGCACCTATTACCCGGTGACCGTGAAAAAGCATCTGCGCGCACAAGAAATCGCCGCCGAAAACCGCCTGCCCTGCGTCTATCTGGTCGACTCGGGCGGCGCCAACCTGCCCAACCCGGACGAGGTGTTTCCCGACCGCGAGCACTTCGGTCGCATCTTCTTCAACCCGGCCAATCTGTCGGCCCGCGGCATTCCGCAGAT
>CAIKZV010000379.1 GCA_903831925.1 uncultured Burkholderiales bacterium | reverse complement strand
CTGCAGATCCGCGATCGCCTGACCCAGCTCACACCGATCTTCATCAAAAACAAGTTCATGCTGGGTGAAGATTTCTCGATGCTCGACGTGGCGATCGCGCCGCTGCTCTGGCGCCTCGACCACTATGCGATCGAAATGCCCAAGAGCGCGGCCCCGCTGATGAAATATGCCGAGCGCATCTTTTCGCGACCGGCCTATATTGAAGCGCTGACGCCTTCGGAAAAGGTCATGCGGCGCTAAGGCGGTCATCATCGTGTCCGAGACCTCCACCAAGCCGTATCTGATCCGGGCCATTCACGAATGGTGCAGCGACAACGGCTATACGCCGTATCTCGCGGTGGCGGTCGATGACCGCACCCAGGTGCCGATGGAATACGTCAAGGCCGGTGAGATCGTGCTGAACGTCTCGCTTGGCGCGACCAATCGTCTGAGCCTTGGCAACGAGCTGATCAGTTTTCAGGCGAGGTTTGGTGGCGTGGCCCGCGAGATCTCGGTGCCGATCGATAGCATCAGTGCGATTTATGCCCGCGAAAACGGACATGGCATGGCTTTCGATGTGCCCAAGGCCATGGCCCATCCGGATACTGCAAGCGACAGTCCTGCGCCGGCTGCGACAGGTGCAGTGGCAGCATCGCCGTTCTCGCTGGTGAATTCAGCAAGCGCCGAACCTGCGCCGTCGTCGACACACGGAGCGGCCCACGGGGCACCGCAAACGTCATCCGGCAGCAAGGCAGATGCTGAGCCTGTCCCGCCTCCCGACGATGCGCCGTCCGGTGGCGGTCAGTGGAGCGGCCGTCCTCACCTGACTCGCGTCAAGTAAGGCGGGTGCGTCGAGCGGCCGGGTCAGCCTACAATATCGCCGCAGCGATCGCGGATCGGCAACGACCCCCACCGCGCTGCGACTGCGTCAAGACATGCCCCTGTAGCTCAACGGTAGAGCAGCGGTTTTGTAAACCGAAGGTTGTGGGTTCGATTCCTATCGGGGGCACCACTCAAGGACGCGGCTTGCGGCGCTCGAAGCGCTTGGCCTGCGCTTTCATCTGCTCTGACAGCTCGGTCAGCCGATCGGTCATCTGCTTGGCCGACGCCACCATCGCGAGCAGCGACAGGCGCGCCCGTTCGGCATCCGACTTCCCTTCGAGCTGGCTGTCGAGCCGCTCGATCATCGCCTTGGCTGCGCTGGCATGCCTGCCCCCGCGTGCGATTTCGATGGCGAGCAGCGCCTTGCGCCTCGCTTCGAAGGCCGCAGGGTCACGTTGATAGAGCGTCGCCCATTCGTCGAAATCGAATTTCGGAGCCGCGTTGAACTTGATCATCAAAGGCACCTGCCGTCTGTCGGCCGAAAATAGCCGTTCAGTGGCATTGTCGGTCTTCGCGGGCCCCCGATGGGTGACATGCGTCACGACTGAGTGCCGTATGATCAGCCTGGTTTCTCAAATCTGAAACAACAGGACGCTCGGTGTCTGCGACAGACCAACGAAAAGTTTTTTCATGGAAGCGTCCGATCCTCAATGACAGACGCCCCTCGTTGCGGCTGACTGCTTCGGGTCGCAAATGGGACGTCAGACTCGTCGGTCAGATCTCCAAAACCCGGATCCTTGTGACCCATCCTGTCGACGATGGCATGCTGGTGTTCGTCAAGGAAGGCGAGACATTCGGCGTCAGCAATTTCGACGGTGCGTTTCTCTCGACCTTCGACAGCACCGTGCTCAGGGTGATTCTGGGCGAATCGCCCGGCCTAGAATTTTCCTTGCCACCGCCCGAGCAGCGGCGCCGCGAAATCGTTCGAAAGCTTCGTCGGGCAAGCGTCCTGATCCCCTGCGCTGTGCGTTACGGCTCGGGTGCCAATGAGATTCGGGCCGGATTTACCGGTGATCTGAGCGTCCAGGGCATGCAGGTGGCCATTGAAAACCCGCTGCCTGCGGGAATCACCGAGCTCGATATCTCGGTCAGACTGATGGTGCTTGGATCGGCGATGACTGTGCAGGTCAAGGCGGCCATCCGCTCAACGAATACCGATACCCGACCTGAATATCCGGCCGTCCTGCTCGGCCTCGAATTTACGGATGTCGATTCGACCACTCAGCTTGCAATCAGCCAGTTCGTGGGCGAACGTCTGCTGGCCGAGCAGGACGACGTCTTCGGCATGGTGCGCTGATCAGGCGTTCTTGCGCAGCAGGACCGAACTGACCGCCCAGCTGACCAGGCTGTAGACCAGCGCGGCGACGATCGACCAGCCGAAGCCGTCGATCTGAAAGCCTGTGAACATGCGCGAGGCCAGCCAGAACATCAGGCCATTGATCACGAACAGAAAGAGCCCGAGCGACAGCAGGGTGATCGGCAGCGTCAGGATCACCAGCAGCGGGCGAACGATGGCATTGAGCAGCCCGAGCACCAATGCGACCATCAGTGCCGTGAAAAAGTCATGGATATGCACTGCCGGGATCAGGTGGGGCAGCAGCAGAAGCACGCAGGCGTTGATCGCCCATCCAAGCAGCAATCGCATGATGTGAGGGTCGGTGAGGTGTGGCAGCAGTGGCGTGGTTGATCGGCAGCTCGGCGGGTCACTTACTTGACGAGCACGACCGGGGTTTTGGCGATCGAGGCGACCCGTTGCGCAACCGATCCGATCATCAGATCCTTGAGGGCGCTGCGGCCTTTGGAGCCGAGCACGATCAGGTCGCATTTGCTGTCGTCGGCCGATTCGGCGATTGACTGAGCCACCCGCCCGCGAAGCACACGCGACTCGAAGGTCAACCCCGACTTGCGCGCCTGCTCGATGGCCGGTTTGAGCTCGGACTCGGCGAGTTCCTCAAGGTAGCGGTCGACTGCCTGCTTGCCGACGAACTGGCTGGCGCCGCGCAGGGCCATGTCGTCGTGGGCATTGGCAAGGATCAGATGCGAGGGCTCGGACAGCTTGCCGGCGAGCTTGATCGCGTACTTGAGCCCGCGCAGCGAGTTTTTTGATCCGTCAATGGCGACAAAGATTTTCATGAGCTGTCCTGTCAACGTCGGGCGCCCGGATTATTGCATGGTGGCAGGCGGGTCGGATTGCGGTGGCAGGGTCGCATCGTCCTGCACTGATGCGGCGCCGTCCGCAGGCAAAGCATTGGCAGTCGCATGGTCATCGGCATGCGGGGCGGTGCGAGACGCTGAAATCGCGGCTGACAGCTCGTGAAGGACCCGCAGTGATCGCTGAGCCAGGCGCTGCCGACCGTGCGAGCGAGGCGCAGAAAAAACCCGCCAGGCATCGATCAGGGCGGTCGCTCTGACAGCCGCTTCAGAGGGCACGCCAGGACGGGCCAAGGCCTGCGCTGCCACATCGCGGGCCACCGCAAGGTCCTGACCGGCACCAAGTTCGTCCTGCCAGCGCGCCAGCGCAGCGGTCACGCGAGGTACGTCGGCGCTGCGGCTCAAGGCCAGCGCGGCGTATTCGAGCGCATAGCGCAGGTTCTTGACCGCTATCCGGGCCCGGTGCCAATCGGCTTCGGTCCTGGCCTGACGCGCCCGTCGTCGGACCCGTCCCATGAGTGCCGGCAGACGCACCGCAGCGAAAGCGCCGAAATCATCGCCTGGCAAGCCAGCCGGATTGCTCGCTTCGCCGAGGCGCTCGGCCATTCCCATCACCTGCAGGACGAATTGAGATGCCTCCGGTCCCGACAAGGTTCGCCGCAGATCCATGCGCGCCGATTCGCGGGCATGGCCGACTGCGCGAGACAGGGTTTCGAGCGCGGCATCGCCCTTGAAGCGGCTGCGCAACTCGGGCAGGAGCCCCGATTCGAAGACATCGAAGTCACGGACCTTGCCGGCGGTATCGGCCAGACTCGACGCGGTCCGGTCGAGGCTCGCCCAGACCGGATCGATCTCGCGAAGTCCGAAAAAGCGCAGGGCGGCGCGAAAGCGGCGCAGCGCGACCCGGAACTGGTGCGGGCCTTCAGGGGCATCCGAGGACAGGATCGGCTCGATATTGGCGCAGGCATGCGCAATACAGGCCGACAGAATTTGCGCGGCCGCCGCGCCGGGTGTGTGAGCGCGGGCCGGGACGGTCGCCGGCGTCTTGAGCGGACTGGCAATCAGCGGCAGGCGTGCCGCGAGCCTGAGCCCCCGTTCGTTCTTTGTGGGCATCAGCAGGCAGGCCTGCAGCGATGTCGCCCAGTCGAGCGCCCAGTCGAAGAACTCGGCACGGCCGCCCTCCAGGCATTCGAGCTCGACCTCGCGTATCGATTCGATGCGATCGCCACAGCGCAATTCGCCGATGTCCTGTGCGATCTCGACCCGCAGTCCGGGCGACGGTTCGATTGTCCGGCTGCGGCGCTCGAAATCGGTCTCGAAAAGCGGGCGCCACAGTCCGAAGCTGCGGTGCGCGATCGCGCCGAGTTCGGTGTCGGCCGGCGGCAGCGCGTCGCGTTGCGGCGCCGGCCCGTCGATGGCGCGCTCAAACTCGTATCGCTCAAACTGACTGCTGCCCTCGGCCTTGACCGTCTGCATCCAGCGCTCGCCGTGGCGGCGCACACGCACTGCCATCCGCGCGCGGGTCAGCTCGCCATCGGGCGTGTCGTAGTAGCAGGACCAGACCCGTTTCCGATCCCAGGCCTCGGTGGCGTCGCCATCGAGTTTGTCCTGCAGCGACAGCGGCAGTGAGAACTTCAACTCCAGTTCGCGGTGGCTCATGGTGCTTCCTCGTTGGCGGCTGACCGCGCGGCCGCAAGGCCAGGCCAGGCAGGTGAGAGTGTCTGCGTCACGTCGAGCAGAT
>CAIKZV010000378.1 GCA_903831925.1 uncultured Burkholderiales bacterium | reverse complement strand
GTTGAGGGCGAGCAGTCGGCCGTCGCCTCGCCATCCGACCGATTCAAGGGCATCAAGGATCCGGTTCGGCTGCAGGGCCGAGAAGGGATGCGTTGCTTGCGGGTCGTCGGATGAGGAAGGCAATGAGGAGGGCACGGAGGAGTCCATGAGCGGATTCTATGCCGCCCGCACGGCCAGGCTGGTTGTGGCTGCCTTTAAACTCGCTCAATTGACAGATCGGCCATCGCCCAGTTCGGCCTCCTTCCCGATCCAGGCCCCGATGCCACCCCTGTCACTGATACCGCCCTGTTCCCGATGCCGCCCTCTCACCGATGCCCGATCTCTTCGAACTGAAAATGCTGCTGCGGCCTCTGGTGCTGCCGCCTGCTGCACCTTTGCTGCTGATGGTGGCAGGGCTGCTGCTGTCGCGGCGCAAGCCGGCAATCGGGCGAAGCCTGACCGTGGTCGGACTGCTGATGGCCTGGCTGCTGGCCACGGGCCTTGCGGCAGATTTCTTCTGCGGCCGGCTGGAAGCCAGCCAGCAACCGCTCTCGTCGGCCGCCTTGCAGGCCGCCCGAAAGGGTCCGAACCCGCCGAGAGCGATCGTGATTCTGGGTGGCGGCGCGGTTCGCGATGGCAATTTCACGCCGGCGAGAGAGCGTCTGCACGCGCGAACGCTCGAACGCGTGATGGCCGGTGCACGTGTTGCGAGAGCAAGCGGTCTGCCGGTTCTGGTCTCAGGGGGAACGCCCGAATGGCTGGCGCATTCGGAAGCCGAGCTGATGCGCCGGGTGCTGGTCGATGACCTCGGCCTTGCTGTTCGATGGGTGGAAGACCGCTCACGCGATACCGCAGAAAACGCGCGTTTTTCAGCGGAAATGCTCCGCGCTCAGGGCATCGACTCAATTGTGCTGGTGACCCATGCGTATCACATGCCGCGTTCGCAGGCAGTCTTCGAATCGACCGGATTGAAAGTGCTGCCCTCACCTCACGACTGGAAGGGGGGCGGGCCCGATGTCGGCGAATTGCGCGATTGGATGCCGAATGCCGCGTCTGCCGAGACAGTCTGGCTCGCCTTGCACGAAACCCTCGGCCTGTACTGGTACCGCCTGATGGGTCATGTCTGATGGCCTGATTTTGCGAGCTTCCAGCATTCACAGCCGTCCGGCTTCAGCGTTTTCGGGCATTGGTGGTATCGTCGCGCCCGCCCTGAATTCCTGACGAGGTTGGAACACCATGATCAGCAAGATGATGCTTGAAGCCGCCGATGTGGCAAAAATCCTGGCCGCTGCACAGGCCGAGGCCGTTAAAAATGCCTGGCCGGTGACGATTGCGGTCTGCGACGAAGGCGGACATCTGCTGGGCCTGATCCGTCTCGACGGTGTCGCCCCGATTGCCGCGTACATTGCGCCTGAAAAAGCGCGCTGCGCGGCACTTGGCCGTCGCGACAGCGGTATCTACGAAAAGATGATCAACGAGGGCCGCGCCTCATTCTTGTCGGCACCTGTCCTGCAAGGCATGCTCGAAGGCGGTGTGCCGATCACGATCAATGGCCATGTGGTCGGCGCGGTGGGCGTCTCGGGTGTGAAGTCGACCGAAGACGCCCAGATCGCGCGTGCCGGCATCGCCGCGCTCGGCTGATCCCTCAACCTTAGCCTCAGAGGGCCTTGACCGGGATCAACCCGATCTTGGCCTGCCACTCGCGTGGTCCGGTGTCATGGACCGAGGTGCCCTTGGAGTCGACCGCCACCGTCACCGGCATGTCGCGCACCTCGAATTCATAGATGGCCTCCATGCCCAGATCGGCAAAGCCCACGACCTTGGCGCTGCTGATCGCTTTCGAGACCAGATAGGCCGCACCACCGACCGCCATCAGGTACACCGCCTTGTGCTGCTTGATGGCTGCAATCCCGGCCGGCCCACGCTCGGCCTTGCCGATCATGCCGTACAGACCCGAGTAGGCCAGCAAATCTTCGGTGAACTTGTCCATGCGGGTCGCAGTGGTAGGACCGGCTGGGCCCACTACTTCATCCCGCACCGGATCCACCGGCCCCACGTAATAGATGAACTTGCCTTTGAGGTCGACGCCGGCAGGCAGGCCTTGGCCGCTCTTGTAGAGTTCAATCATGCGCTTGTGGGCCGCATCCCGTCCGGTCAGCATGGTGCCCGACAACAACAAGGTTTCGCCGGGCTTCCACCCGGCTATTTCTTCCCGCGTGACAGTGTCGAGGTTGACGCGACGGGCCGTGGGGCCGACGTCCCACTTTATGTCCGGATAGGCATCCAGGCTGGGCGCATGCTGTTCGGCCGGACCGGAACCGTCCAGCACGAAATGGGCG
>CAIKZV010000377.1 GCA_903831925.1 uncultured Burkholderiales bacterium | reverse complement strand
CCCTTGACATCCATTACCCGGGCCAGCAGACGTCTGCGCAGGTCGGTACGACACTGGTCACCGACAGTGCCGGGCGCAGGGCGCGTTATGCCTGGCTCTACAGCCGGCATGACCATCTCGCACGACTGATTGAGGCGCAGGGCGAAGCCTGCAGCAGCTGCCCGCCATCGCCGCGTCGCTATACCTACGACGCGCAGCAGCGCCTGAGCGGAATCGACTCACCTCAGGGTGTGCTGCAGATCGACCGCGACGCCATCGGCAGACCGGTGCAGGCCTGGCACAGCGCTGCGCCCGGGCATGCACCAACCCTGCTGTGGCGGATTGGCTATCGCGGCCGAGATCGGCTGGCGGGACCGAGCCTCATCGAGCAGCCCTCTGTCGCGCCCGGTCGATGGCATCGCATCGACATCCGGCGTGATGCACTCGACCGACCCACCGACATCATCGAAAACGGATTCGCGCCAGTGGCGGGCCAGGGCTCGATGATGACTTATGCAAAGCTTTCGAGGCGCTTTTCGCTGGGGCATCGCAAGCCGCAAGACGAACCGCCCTTCGGTGGCCGGCAGGATCCGAGCGAATGGCTCAGCGCGCTGAGCTGGGTCGACGGCCCACAGCCCGGCTCGGCAGACCGCCTTGCCATCCGCCAGGAAGGCGATTGGCTGAACGTCTCAGGGGCCGATCGACCCACTGAAGAACTGAATGTCGGCCAACGCTGGATCCTGCAGGAGCACCGCTCGGCACGCGGGGTGACCAGCATCATGCTGCCCAACGATCCCGAGAAGGCATGGCTTGGCGGCCCGACCATCGTCAGCGCGACCAACGGCCGCCAGGGCATCGACTTCGAGTACCAGCCTTTCGGCACGCTCGCAGCCATCGTTCGTCAGGATTTCACGCTGGGTCGCGAGCTGCGCGTGCGGCCTGACGACGCACCCGAGGGCCCCTCTCTTCGCGCTGTCGCCCTCTGGCGGGGGCTGCCCAGCGCCGTCGCCTTGCCCGATGGCAGCCTCTTTTCGAGAGGCTTCGACGACTTCGGCCGAGTGGCCTTCATCGACCAGCCCGGTGAGCCCAGACAATGGGCTGAATACGACGCCTATGACCGTTTGGTGAGGCACCGTCCGGGCGACGGCAGCACGCTGGCCTATCGTCGCGATGCCGCCGGGCGGCTGATCGAATCGACCCGTATCACCGGTACCCGAAAGACGCTGCTGGGCCGATACACCTGGCGTGGCGCCGATCTGATCGAAGCTGCCAACGACACCGTGGCAATCCGCTACAGCCGTGACCACCTCGGCCGCCTGACCGGCGCAGAGCACCGCTTCACGGCCAGACCCGACGAAGCGCTGCGCTATCAATGGCACTACAACATCGCCAGCCGCGTGACCGGCGAGTCGCTGCCAGACGGTGTGCGGGTGCACTACCGCTATCGCGACCGTGAAGTCGTGGGCCTGACGGTTGAAGGGCTGGGCGCGGCAGATGTCGAGATCGATGCAGACGCGCTGCGCGCACCATTGACCCTGAGCGATCCGGACTCGACCACACGCGCATCGCCGCCCGAGCAGGCGTCGTCGGTCCGAAAACCCAACCCGGTCTTTGAGGGCGGGCATCTGGTGGCGGTCGCAGGCGCGCGATACCGCGACGATCCGCATGGCAGGCGGGCAATCAAGCAGTCCACCCACACGGTTTCAACAACACCGACCGAGACCCGGTTCATGCACCAGGACTGGCGCCTGAGAGGCGAGCAGTCAAACGATGGCAGCCTGCGTCATTGGCTGTGGGCCGGATCCCGGCCGGTCGCGCTGATCGCATCCGGGCGTGTCTATCGCATCGTCACCGATCAACGTGGCGCTCCGGTGCGGGCACTCAATGATCGGGGCGAGACCGTCTGGTCGGCCCGATACGATCGACTGGGGCGAGCCAGCCTCGACCCAGGCGCACAGATCGACATCAGCCTGCGCCTGCCCGGACAGTACTTCGATGCCGAGAGTGGCTGGCACTACAACCAGGCGCGGACCTACAACCCATCGAGCGGACACTATCTCGAAGCCGATCCGCTCGGGCTTCAGCCCGGCTATCGCAGCCGCGACAGCCTGCGGCTGTATGCCGACGGCGATCCGATCACCGGACTCGACCCCTGGGGACTGGCGCGGCTCACCTGGTTTGCACTGACCACCGACTCGCAGGGTCGCTCGCTCGGTCAAACCCAGGGTTTTGATCGGGCACGGTGGTCCTTCATGATCGAAGACATTCTGCCGGTGCCGCTCTTTGGCAATAACCTCACGCGGCCTCAACCGTCCGGCATCGACGGACTGCTGTTCGATCCCTGGGGCGATTTCATCGCAGGGCAAGGTCCGCCCAGGCCTGCGAGCGGCAATGGCGTCGATGCCATCGCCTGGACGGGCGCGACCGGCAGGCAGGTCTTTGCCTCGTTTGCGGCGCACTACGGCGGCGCGCTGGCATCGCCGGCACGCTTTGTGATCGAAGGCTTCGACGATGTCCGGGCGGGTGCGCTGGCCCTGATTCTGTCGGCCAGCCCGTCGCAGCGTCGAATGTGCATCGATCGCACGATGGCCAGTCTGCCGGGCATCGACCTCGGACCAGGGCAGCCCTTGCTCTCACCCAGTCGCCCCGATCTTCGCGGTCCGGCTCGCGTGCTCGAATGCCGACCGACCTCAGCCGTGCCGGTGACCTACCAGGATGACCTTGAACGCAGCCGCGTCGAGCGCTATCAGGCTGCCGCCGAACTGCAGGAAAGCCCATCGGCGTCGATCAACGAGAACTGTGCGGCAAGCGCCGGTTGCCGCAGTCGGGCACGCATCGACATCAATGGCCACGCCTATTACGCATCGTATGGCCGCACACAATTTACGGTCACCACCTTTCTTGCCGAACTCATGCGCCTGACCGATCCGGCCGAAGGCGAACAGGCCGCAGCCCTTCGAACCGCCGTCGGACTGGATGCTGCCATCGCACTCGACGGTCGAACAGCCACCATGAGCGACGCCCTCGCGCTGGCACGCCGACGGGTCGATGCGGCCTATCGGGCCTTCTCTGCAATTCGCCGCGAATTCGGTCGAGGCCTCGACTTAGCCGGTGCGGCAGCGGCATGGGAGACGCTGACACCGGCGCGGCGGGCGAGCTTTACCAACGACACCGGACTCGGTCGCGATGTCTTCATCGACATGCTGGGCTATGTGGCCACCGGCGTGGGCGCACGCACCGAGGAAGAAGGTCGTCATGCGCTCGCGGCGGCGGCTGCGGCGACGGTTCGCATCATGCCGACTGGCTCGGGAACGGCATCCTCCTTCAACGACTGGCTGGTCGGACTCTTTTCGTCGACAGACGCCTACGACCATGTCTCGAGGGCTTTCCTGCGAGACAACCTGCGTCGGGTTCTGTCTGCCCCAGCCCTGGCCGGCCACTTCGTCAACGCTGCCCAGCCCGGCACCCAAGCCTGGACCAAGCGACAGGACGCGATCGAAACCGAACTCGCCAAACGCGTTGCCATGCTCCACAACTCGGGCCACATGATGCTGGCGACCTCACCCACATTCGAGGGATGGCTGGCCTCTCACGCCAAATCGGGCGCCGGAAAGTATGTGCAGGATTTCATCTCGACCGATACCCGCGGCAACTGGGAGGCATTGCGCTGCACGAGCGGACTGGGCGGGCGCCAGGGCCTGCAGTTGGCTAAGCTCACCGCCATGCCGGCGTCGGCGCCGGCAGGAAAGCCGCCTGCAAGCAGGCAGGCAAGGCCATGAGGCCGACCTTGCCTGGACCCATCGTGCCAATCAGGCCGAGATGCTGCGGATCGGAATCGGATCGCGTCGCTTGCGTGCCGGCTTACCCTGCCATCGCGCCAGGCCGTCTTCCCACTGCGCACGCACCTTCACCAGTTGCGACTCCTTGACATGACCGAAGCCGCGAATCTGCTCGGGCAGGCATGCGAGCTCGATCGCGAGCTCATGGTTGGCCGGCGACAGACTCGCCAGCAGTTCATCGATCAGCGCCTCGTACTCGCCGATCAGTGCGCGCTCGGCCTGCCGCTCGAGCGTGCGCCCGAAGGGATCAAACCACTTTCCGCGGGCAAACTTCATTGTCGCCAGCAGACGCATGGCACTCAACATCCAGCTGCCGAACTGTCGCTTGACCGGCACGCCCGTCTTCGGATCTAGACGCGAAAAAATCGGCGGCGCAAGGTGAAACTTCAGCGTCCATTCGCCCTCGAACTGTGACCGGATCGATGCGAGGAAAGCCGGATCGGCATGAAGCCTCGCCACTTCATATTCGTCCTTGTAGCTCATCAGTTTCGACAGACCCTCTGCAACCGCCTCGGTCAGTCGCCATTGCCCCGAGACACCAACCCTGTCGCCTTCAGCACGACGCACACGTTGCACCCATTCGGCATAGCGACGCGCCCAGGCGTGGTTCTGGTAGGCGGTCAAATGAGCGATGCGACCCTCGATCAGCCGGTCGAGCCGACTTGCATGGTCAGTGTCGCCCAGACCATTCGGGCGACGAAGCTCGATCACATTGGCACCAGGTTTCGGATCGAGATAGGCGGCCACCGCGTCGCGGTCATGAGCGATCCGACGGCCCCACAAAAACGCCTCGAGATTGCTCGCAACCGCAATGCCGTTGAGTTCGATCGCCCGCTCCAGCGCCTCGCGCTCGAGGGGCACAAAGCCCTTTTGCCAGGCGTAGCCGAGCAGCATCGGGTTGGCGTAGATCGCATCCCCCATCAGCTGGACGGCCAGCGTCGTGGCGTCGACAAATTCGGTTGCGGTCTCGCCGGTCGCTTCGATCAGATTGCGCGTGTGCGCATCGACAGGCAGCGTCCAGTCGGGGTCGCGAAGGAAGTCGGAGGTCGGCGCCACGTCGGCGTTGATGATCGCCCGAGTCACCGCCGGGCGCATCTTCGAGAGCGCGTCATTACCGGCCGAGACCACCAGATCGCAGCCGATGACGAGGTCTGCCTCGCCGGTTGCGATGCGGGTCGAAAAAAGCTCGTCCGGTCGATGTGCAATTTGCACATGCGAGAACACTGCGCCGCCTTTTTGCGCGAGACCGGCCATGTCCAGCACCGACACACCTTTGCCCTCGAGATGCGCCGCCATGCCAAGAAGCTGACCGATGGTGACCACACCGGTGCCGCCCACGCCGGTCACAAGGATGCCGTAGGTGCGATTGCCGGACGATGTGATCTGCAGTCGCTGCGGCTCGGGCAACTCGCCGAACGAGACAGGCTGCAAAGCCTTTTGCTCAGCCGCCGGTGCATGGCTCGCGCCCTTGCGAAGCTGCCCGCCTTCTACCGTGACAAAGCTCGGGCAAAACCCCTTCAGACACGAGAAATCCTTGTTACAAGACGACTGATTGATTCGCCGCTTGCGACCGAAGTCGGTCTGCACCGGCTCAACCGACACACACGACGACTGCACGCTGCAATCACCGCAGCCCTCGCACACCGCTTCGTTGATGATCACCCTGCGGGCCGGGTCAGGAAAGCCCGGCTTGCCATCGACAACCTTCTTGCGACGTCGCCGCTTTTCACTGGCGCAGGTCTGGTCGTAAATCAGAATCGAGCAGCCAGGCACCTCGCGCATCTGCTTTTGCAGCCAATCGAGATGATCCCGATGGTGAATCTCGATGCCGGCCATCTGGGGAAGCGACGTCACCGCCTGATATTTCTCAGGCTCGTCGGTGACCACCACGATTTTCGAGGCGCCTTCGGCGGCCATCTGCGCAACGATTTTCGGCACGCTCAGCGTACCGTCGACCGGCTGCCCGCCAGTCATGGCGACCGCATCATTGAAGAGAATCTTGTAGGTGATATTCACACCCGCCGCAATCGACGCCCTGATCGCCAGATGGCCCGAATGAAAGTAAGTACCGTCACCCAGATTGGCAAAGATGTGGGTCTCATCGGTAAACGGCGCCTGCCCGATCCATGGCACGCCCTCACCGCCCATCTGGGTGAAGGTCTCGGTCCGACGTTCGGGCATGAAGGTCGCCATGTAATGGCATCCGATGCCGCCCAGGGCACGCGAGCCTTGCGGCACATGGGTCGAGGTGTTGTGCGGACATCCCGAGCAAAAGGTGGGTGTGCGCACCGCGGTGGCATGCGGCAGTGCCAGCGCCTGCTCGCGCGCATCGATGATTGCCATTCGCGACTCGATCCGCTCGCGCAGATCGCCGGGCAGTGCGCCACCCAGCCTGGCCGCATACTGACCCGGGTTGAGCAGCCGCGCGCTGATCGCCCGCGCGATGATCGCCGGCGACAGTTCGGCGAGCGCCGGCAGCAGCCACTGTCCGCGAGGCATCGCCCATTCGCCACCGCGACCGTCCTTTTCGTCGAACTTGCCGTAAACCCTCGGCCTGACATCATCACGCCAGTTGTAGAGTTCCTCCTTCAAGGCGTACTCAAGCACCTGGCGCTTTTCTTCCACCACCAGAATTTCATCGAGTCCGGTCGCAAACTCGCGCACCGTGGCGGCCTCAAGCGGCCAGACCACGCCGCACTTGAACACCCTGATGCCCAGCCGCTCGCAGGCCTCGCGATCGAGCCCAAGGTCCTCGAGCGCCTGCATGGTGTCGAGATAAGCCTTGCCCGCGGTCAGGATGCCGAACCAGGCATGTCCCGAATCGATCACCGTGTGATTGAGCTTGTTGGCACGCACATAGGCGAGCGCGGCATACCACTTGAAGTTGAAAAGTCGCGCCTCCTGCGCAAGCGCGGAGTCGGGCCAGCGGATGTTCAGGCCGTGCGGATCATCGTGCGGGTAGTCAAATTCTTCCGGGATCACGATCCTGACCCGATCCGGATCGATCTCGACCGATGCCGAGGCCTCGACCACTTCGGTCACGGTTTTCATCGCGACCCACAAGCCCGACCAGCGCGACATCGCCCAGCCATGCAGGCCGAGATCGAGATATTCCTGCACGGTGGCCGGATAAAACACCGGCAGGCCACAGGCCTTGAAAATGTGATCCGACTGATGCGGCAGGGTCGAACTCTTTGCACCATGATCATCGCCGGCCAGGGCGAGCACACCGCCATGGCGCGATGTACCCGCCGCATTCGCATGCTTGAAGACATCGCCGGTGCGATCGACCCCCGGGCCCTTGCCGTACCACATCGAAAAGACGCCCTGCACCCGCGCTTTGGTCGTGAGGTCGAGCTGTTGCGTGCCCCAGATCGAGGTTGCGGCCAGGTCTTCATTGAGTCCCGGCTGAAACACGATCTGATGCTGCTTCAGATGCGCGCTGGCCTTCCAGAGCGCCTGATCAAGCCCACCCAGGGGCGATCCGCGATAGCCCGAAATAAACCCCGCGGTGTTGAGCCCGGCAAGCCGATCGCGTTCTCGCTGCAACATCGGCAAGCGAACCAGCGCCTGCGTGCCCGACATGAAGGCACGGCCTCGTTCGAGCCGGTATTTGTCGTCGAGCGTGACCTCGCGCAGCGCGCGCTGCAAATCGGCCTGAACAGCGGGATCGAGTGGCGCATTCACTTTGCGGCTCCTTGCGAAGATTGATTCAGGTCATCCTGGCAAACGGTCGGCGCCATCAAGGCCCTTTCAGCGCGATTCGACACCATTCGGCATCGCATTGGCATCAGTGTGCTCACCGCTCCTGATGGCGCACATCCCCATTATGAGGCGGGGTGGTGTCGGAGAAGCGCTTCGGGCGCCCGGCGGCAGGTAGCAGCACCGTCGCGATCGCCACCAGCACACAGACCAGCGCGACATAGTCCTGCCAGGACGGCACTTCGCCCAGCAGCCACATTCCCGAGAAAAGCCCGACCACCGGTATCAGCATTACCGACAGGCTGCTGGCCACCGGTGGCAACAGCGTTGCGAGCCTGAACCACAGCAACTGCGACACGCCGAACACCAGCACCGCGTTGTACAGAATCGCGCCCCATTCCATCAGCTTGGGTGCCCTCACCCATTGGTCGCGTTCAATGATCCATGCCACCGGACCGCAGACGACCAAGGACATCACCATCATCCAGAAGGTCAACACCAGCACCGAACCGGGCAATTTGCGTCGGCGCATCAACTGCGTGCCGATCGCCCAGACGAAGGCCGCCGAGAGCATGCACAAGGTCCCGGTGGGGCGACCCGCCAGCCGCATTAATTCTTCACCGAGCAACAGCGCAATCGCTGCACCGGCAGCCAGCACGCCCACGCCCATGCGCAGATCGAGACGATCGCGATAGACCAGCCAGCCGATGAGCGCCGTCCAGACCGGCATGGTGTAGCCCAGGATGGCCGCGCGCCCCGATGACAGCAGCTTCACGCCATAGATCGAGAGCACGTACCAGATGATCATGTTGGTGAGCGCAAGCCACACCAGCTCGGGCCAATGCTCACGCCTGACCTTTAAAGAGTCTCCCTGCACCCGCGCCATGAGAAAAAGGATCAAGACGCCGCCCACCATGCACAGCGTTCGAAAGCTCAGCGGCGCGAAGTCGCGCACACCAATTTTCATCACCGGCCAGTTGAACCCCCACAGGAGCGTGAGGACGACGAGCAACACGAGTTCTTTACGAGCCAGGCCCATCGGTACCTTATGCGGTCGCGGGCGCATGCCACACGTTTAGAATAGGGCGATGACCGCCTCCTTCACATTGTCGCTCAAGCAGGCCTGGCGCCGCGCCGATTCACTGCTGTGCGTGGGCCTTGACCCTGACCCTGCCAAATTGCCGGCGCATCTTCGCGGCAAAACCGATGCCACCTTCCAGTTCTGCCGGGCCATCGTCGATGCCACCGCGGATCTGGTCTGTGCTTTCAAGCCCCAGATCGCCTACTTCGCCGCACAAAGCGCCGAAGACCAGCTTGAGTCCTTGATCGATCACATCCATGCACACCATCCCGGCATCCCGGTCGTGCTCGATGCCAAGCGGGGCGATATCGGCTCGACCGCCGAGCAATACGCGCGCGAGGCTTTCGAGCGTTACAAGGCCGATGCGGTCACGGTCAACCCTTACATGGGCTTCGACTCGATCGAGCCCTGGCTGGCCCATGAAGGGCGGGGCGTGTTTCTGCTTTGCCGCACTTCCAACCCGGGTGGTGCCGATCTGCAATCGCTTGAAATCGACCACCGAGGAACTGGCGGCCTTGAGCGGCTCTACGAACGGGTCGCTCGACTGGCGGCGGGCAACTGGAACCAGACCGGCGAGCTGGGCCTGGTGGTGGGCGCCACCGTCCCGGCAGAGCTTGCCCGCGTGCGCGAACTGGCGCCGCAGTTGCCGCTGCTGGTGCCGGGCATCGGCGCGCAGGGTGGCGATGTCGCCGCTACCGTGCAGGCCGGATCAAACGCTGACGCTACCGGCATGCTGATCAACTCGTCACGGGCGATTCTTTACGCCGGCAAGGGCGAAGATTTTGCGGTAGCGGCAAGACAGGCAGCGCTTGAGACGCGTGATGCAATCAACGGGTTTCGCCGACCCCAATCTTGAAGCGCCGTGCGAAATCGGTTAGCATTCGGCCCCTTGGCGAATTAGCTCAGCCGGTTAGAGCGACGGAATCATAATCCGCAGGTCCCCAGTTCGAATCTGGGATTCGCTACCAGTCAAGCCCCGGGTTCGCGTGCCTCGTTCATGCGTTGTTGCGCCTGTTCAGGCGACCCCGTTTTCACGCAACCCGTTTTCACGCAACCCCCCGTTTTCACGCAACCCCTTTCGCTCGGGCAAACACTGCCCCTCACGACTGCAACACCAGCACGACGCCCGCAATCAGCAGGGCCATTCCCAGCCATTCTTTTGCGCTGCTGTCCTGGCTGAGAAAGCGCCGCGAAATGATCTGCGCAAAGATGATCTCGACCAGCGCGAGCGTGCGCACCCGCGCCGCACTCTCGACCGCAAACGCCAGAAACCAGAACTGCGATGCACCGGCACCGAAAGCCCCGGCAAGCAGCGACGGGCGCCAGGCCCGCAGGATCGACCTCAGCAGGGGCCGGTCGCGCCACAGCATGTAGCCGACCAGCACCGAGGTCTGGATGCATAGGCCCAGTGCCAGGATGAAACTCGCACCCACCACGAAAGAGGTGTTCTCGAGGCTGCGGATCGCGCCGCGAAATCCGATCGAGGCCATGCCGAATCCGGCGCCTGAAAACACCCCGAGGAGCACCGGCCGCAGCGCCCATTGCGCCCCCTTGGCCGGCCAGGACATCACCAGCACGCCTGCGGTCGCCGCCGCAATCGCGATGGTGAGCGCCATACCAAGTGAGTCACCAAGGAAGACCAGACCGAAGCAGGCCACCCAGACCGGCTCGAACTTGGTGAGCGCGGTGGCCACGACGAAGGACTTCTCGCGCATGGCGGCCAGAAAAAGAAAGGTACCCATGATCTGCGACAAGCCGCCACCGACGACCCACATCCAGGTGGCTGCGTTCGGATGCGGCAGCGCCGCACCGGTCACGGTGAGCACGATCACGCAAAACAGCACACCGAAGGGAAAACCATAGAGGAAGCGGACCTGCGTCGCACCGAGCGTGCCGAGGGTCTCGGTCAAGCCGCGTTGCATCACATTGCGACCGGTCTGCACGAGCGCCGCCACCAGCGTGAAGACCACCCAGAACCACGGCTCGATCACCATCAAATTGACCCTTACTTAGCCACCGAGTCAGCCACCGACTCGGAATCTGCCGACGCAGACATCGCGTTCAGATATACCGCCGTCTGAGCAGGTCAGCAGCCGACTCATCGAGCAGATCGGCGCGGCGGACTTCCTCGAATCGGGCGAGCAGATCCTCCGGCCTCAGTCGCCGCTTTTCGGCGCCCTGGAGGTCCTGGATGATGCGCCCCCGGTGCATCATGATCAGCCGGTCGCCCAGACTCACCGCCTGGGACATCGAATGCGTCACCATCATCGTCGTGAGATGGTCGCGGGTCACCACCCGATCGGTGATGCGAATCACTTGATCAGCACTCTTGGGGTCGAGCGCTGCGGTGTGCTCATCAAGCAGCAGCAAACGTGGTTTGACCAGCGTCGACATCAGGAGGGTCAGCGCCTGTCTTTGTCCGCCCGACAAGCTGCCGATCAGATTATCCAGGCGATCTTCCAATCCCATGCCGAGCGTCGCAACCGCTTCACGCAGTTGGCCAAGCTGCGCGCGATCGAGCGCCCGACCCATGCCGCGGAACTGGCCGCGGCGCGAGGCGAGCGCGAGGTTCTCGGCGATCGACAGATTGGGCGCGGTACCGCTGAAGGGGTTCTGAAACACACGGCCGATGTACTGCGCTCGACGATGCTCAGGCCATGCAGTCACGTTCTGGCAATCGATCCTGATCGAACCCTGATCAACGATGAAACCGCCCGCCACCGCATTGAGCAGCGTCGATTTGCCCGAGCCGTTGGTGCCGAGCACGATGACAAACGAGCCGTCTTCAACGGTCAGCGACACGCCCTGCAGCGAGCGCACTTCATTGCTCGTACCGGCATTGAAGGTCTTGCGGATATCGCTGATCTCAAGCATTTTGCGCCCCGGCATCGCGACGCTTGCGCCATTGCGAGTAGAGCATCGGCGAGACGAGCGCCACCAGCACGAAGGCGGCCGTGACCAGCTTCAGATCATTGGGATTGAGCCCGATACGCAGCGCCACTGCCACCAGAAGCCGATAGAGCAGTCCCCCCAGAATCGTTGCCACCAGCAGATGACCGAGCTTGCGCGAACCTACCAGCGCCTCACCGAGAATCACGCTGGCCAGGCCGGTCACCAGGGTACCGATCCCCATGCCGATATCGGCAAAGCCCTGGTATTGCGCAAGCAGCGCACCCGACAGGCCGCACATGGCGTTAGACAGGGCCAGACCCGCTGTCTGCATCGCGGCGTCGCTCGATCCGAGTGCCCGGATCATCTGGCTGTTGTCGCCAGTCGCGCGCATCGCCAGTCCCATCTGGGTATTGAAAAACGCAAAGAGCAGCAGCGTCGCAACCGCCACGATCAGGGCGGTCGCCGCCAGAATCGACAGGTCCTGAACTGTCGCCGGCCGGCCCAGAAGACTCACCGTCTCGGTGCCACCCGACAGCGACATTCCGATTTTCGTCGCCACGCTCCCGAAGGTGTCGGCCGACCCCAGCGGCAGGTTGCTGGTACCCATGACATGCAGATTGATCGAATACAGCGCGGTCATCACCAGAATCCCGGCGAGCAGGTCATTGACCTTGAAACGCGTGTGAATCACGCCGGTCAGCGCCCCCGCCGCACCACCGACCACCACTGCCGCGAGCGTCGCCATCAGCGGCCCGCTGCCCGAAACGACCAGGACGGTCGCCACCGCTGCGCCAAGAGTGAAACTGCCCTCGCAGCTCATGTCCGGAAATTTGAAGATCCGAAAGCTGATGTACACGCCGAGCGCAAGCAGCGAGACGATGATGCCGATCGTGAGCGACCCCAGCAGCAGGCTCATGGCGCAAGACCCTGAACGAGCGGCGCCACCCAGCAGGCGCCTCGAATGAAGGTACTCTCGTCGATGCGATCGGGCACACGGTCGTCACACAGCAGGTGCATCACGCCCTGGGCCGACTGCCCGTCAAAAAACGGCCGGACAATCCGCTGCAGTTCGATCGCATCGCGCGGCAAGGGCCGGTAACGGAAGGGCGATCCGTGCAGATGACCGATCGGGCTGTGAGTCGGGCTGTGAGTCGGGCCATCCATCGGGCCAAGCGGCCGCAAAAAGGGCAGCAGGGCCTGCGGGCAATGCTGCGGCGACCCAAGCACGCCGACCACGATCGCGGTCGATCCGGCATCGAGACGCTCGCAGGAAAATGACAGCCAATCACGCATGGCCGGAAAGTTGAACGGCGCCTGCGCGTCGGGTTCAAAAACCGGTGAGCGGCGCAGGCCGGCACCAATCAGTCCGGCCGATTCGGCGACGATCACTATGCAGGCCAGCGGCGTGTCGACCAGCGACAGCGCGGCATTGGCCAGCGCCGTGAGACCGATCGAACGCTTGCCTTCGATCGGCTCGAATCGGATCAGATGGCTGAATTCGCCCTGGCACACCAGGCTGTAGAGCGACTGGATCTGCGGGGTGAAATCGCCCTCGCTGACCAGATAATCGCAGCGGGTGAACCCATCGGCCGGCTGGCAGGCAACCGCGCCGCCGACTGCCATGAATTCGCCGAAATAAGCTCTCGAATCGCTGAAACCGTTACCAAGTGCACCCAGGCCAAGCGCGAAAGTATCGGCACCCAGGGTAAGGGCTTCGCAGTCTGTCGGCGAAAATCGGCAACCGTCGAGCAAGGACGGATCACCCTGGAGCCTGCAGACCATGGGTGGAGCATTGCGGGTAAAAAGGTCGAAACGGGTGGTCTCGCTTGCGGGCAATTCTGGCAGCGGCCGCCCGGCACGCGGGCGAGTCGACGGATCATCCGCCGGCGCACCGCGACCACCGAGCGCGGGCTCGACGCCCTCAAGCTTGGCCGGGTCGGCAACCTCCACCCTGAGGTGCGCCAGTACGCCGGTCAGCGCCAGGACCTGACTGACCTGTGGCGTCAGATTGCGAACAAGCAGTCGCCCCTCAATGGCCGCAAGCTTCTTGTGCACACCGACGATCACCCTGATGCCTGCAGAGCTCAGGAACGACACATCTGCCATGTCGAACACGATGTCGAGGTGTCCGCTGCGCAATCGCTCGTCAACATAATTGTCGAGATGATCCGACCACTGACCATCGAGCCGGCCGGTGATCCCGAGCACGAGCTGCTCTCCTGATTGATGCGAAACAATGTCCATGTCGGTCTCGGCCCGATGTCAGCGCGCGGCCGCCTTGAGGTGCTCGCCATCCTTGTCGATCACGAGCGCTGCGCGGGCCTTGATCGCATCACTCACCTGCCACCGATCCCGCAGGCCCTCGAGCGCGGTCAGATTGAGATAGAAGGTTTCGGGTGCCAGATTGATGATCGGCAGCGTCGCGGGCGATGTGCCTGAAAGCACTTTGGCGGCCAGTACACCGACGTTGCGGCCAATCTGCTCATAGTCGAGTCCGAGATCGAAGAGCGTTCCTTTGCGCACGGTCGGCGGAATCACGGTCAGCACCGGGATCCGCCCTGCCCTGGCAGCCTTGACCACCGAATCGGCGGCCACCAGCACGACCACATCGCCGGTGATCAGAAAGGCATCGATCCCGCGCGCCACCAGCGACTGGGCCGCCTGCCCGACCTCGGTCGGATTTTCGGCATTGGCCTCGAGCAGCTCGATGCCCATCTGCGCACAGGCCTTGCGCGTCTCGCGGGTGTAGATCTGCGAGCTGACCTCAGAGGTGTGCCAGATCAGGCCGACGCGACGCAAACCCGGATTCAGTTCACGTGCCAGTTTCAGCGCGTTGGGAACCGAGGCCAGACTGGTGTATCCGGTCAACCAGGGTGGATGGTCGAGCGGCTCGACGCCGACACCAATCTGCGCCGAGGCCGCATCGCTCACGATGCCGAAGACATGCCGGACCTTCGATTGCCGATTGACGTTGGCCACGATCTGCATTGATAGCGTACTGGCCGTGATGACCAGATCACTGGATCCGTCGGTGACTTTTCTCGCGATGTCGTTGGCCGTAGGCAAATCGCCCTGAGCGTTGTACATCGTCAGGCGGATGTTCTTGCCATCGACAAAGCCTTCGCTTGCCAATGCGTCACGCACCCCTTTGACACCGGCATCGATCGCCCCCTGGGACGCATGCTGCACGATCGCCACGCGCTGAATCCCGGCGCCGGATGCGCCGCCGCGATCGAAGGCAAGCAGCACCGCGCAGACCATCAAGATCAGGGTCAGGGGCAGAACAAAGGGCCTGAGGTTAGACAGCACATTAGTCATCCGACCGGATTCTATCCGCATGCTGAAAATGAAGGCCTTGCGTTGACGCCCTGACCGGGCGGCGCCTAGGATCGGTCTTCTCAGCGAGGACCCTCATGACCGACTTCACCCTTTGTGTCGGCACTGCCGGCACGTCAGTCTGGTTCAGCCGCGATCTCGGCGAGACATGGGAGCGCCCCTACAGCGAATCCGGCCTCTATCTCGAAGCCCGTGTCTGGGCACTGTCGGCGCATCCGCAGCGCCCCGGGCAAGTGCTGGCCGGCACCGACTCCGGAATCTATCGATGGTCAGAGGCTGATCGGCACTGGACGCATCTGCCAGGCCCCTTCGATGGCGATTGCACCTGGGCGCTGGCCCAGGACCCCTTCAATGCCGATGTGATCATTGCCGGCACGCATCCGGCGGCGCTCTACCGATCGGAAGATGCCGGCCAATCGTGGCGCAAGCTCAGTGTTCAACTGGCCGATGAGTGCATCTTCGTTGGCAAGCCGCGCGTGACGCAGGTGCTTTTCGATCCGCTGGTTCGCGACACAGTATGGGCGGGTGTCGAAATCGATGCGGTGCATCGCAGCCGCGACGGCGGGCGAACCTGGGCACGTCTCGACAATGGCCTGATCTCGGGCGATGTCCACGGCATCGCGGTCGTGCGCAACGGCAAGACCACGGTCTTTGCCACGACCAACAAGGGACTGCATCGCAGCGAGGACGATGGCGAGACCTGGACGCATCAGATGCTCGACTCGACCTGGCAATACACCCGCACCATCGCCGCGCGGGCCGATGGCGACGGCAATCTCTTTTTGACCAATGGCAACGGCCCGCCGGGCTCCACCGGACGCCTGCTGCGCTCGCGCGACCATGGCAGCAGCTGGCATGACGTTGGCCTGCCGGGTGAGATCAACAGCACGCCCTGGTGCATCAGCTCGCATATCGCCGCCCCCGATGTGATGTTTACCGTCACCAACCTCGGGCAGATCTTTCGAAGCCTTGATGGCGGCAGCACCTGGACGAAACTGCGGCGTGAATTCGGCGAGGTTCGATCGATGCTGATGCTGCCGGCATGAGCGGGCGCTCGCCGATCGGCCGTTCGCACCGGCTACTGGAGACATGATGCAGACCGACGACACCGCAAAGCTGGTCAGATGGCTGGCCGATATCGAAGCGATCAAGCAGCTCAAGCACACCTATTGCGGCTATTGCGATGCCGGCTATGACGCCGATGGCATCGCCTCGCTGTTCACGCAAGACGCGGTCTGGGACGGCGGCCCTATGGGCACCCACGACGGCCGCGAGGCGATCCGCACCTTCTTTCAGGGCTCCTCCAAGCGAGTGCCGTTTGCGCTGCACATGGTGGTCAATCCGATCATCCAGGTCGACGGCGATTCCGCCACCGGCAGCTGGTATCTGTGGCAGCCGATGGTCTATGCCCTGCCCGAGGGCGAGCATGCCTACTGGATGTCGGCGCGCTATGACGACCGCTATCGCCGCACGCCACAAGGCTGGCAATTCGAGCGGGTCGCCATCACGCTGAAGGTGCTGGCGCCCTACGAGAAGGGCTTTGCCGGCAACCGCATCGACGACGTCTACGGACGCAGAAAGCCCTGATGCGGATCGATCATCAAGCCGGCTGACGCTCGGCGACCAGGCATCGTCGGGCTTCTGATCGTCGGGCTCGGCGCCTCGATCGCGCCACTCGACTTCGCGGTCAATATTGCGTTTCCGGCGATCACCCAGGCCTTCGCGCTGCAGACCGCCTCGATTCGCTGGGTCGCCGTCTCGTATGTGCTGACCTACGGCAGCCTGATGCTGGGGTTCGGTGCGCTCGGCGACCGAATCGGCTATCGCAGAGTGTTTCGCGCCGGGCTGATGCTTGCCGCCATCGCGTTTGCCGCCTGCGCATTGGCGCCCACTTATGGCTGGCTGCTGGCCGCACGGGTAGCGCAAGGGATTGCGGTGGCGCTGACGCTGTCGTGCGCGCCGGCGATGGCCACGCTGCTCTTCGATGAAAGTCGCCGCACCTGGGCCTTGTCGACGTACACCGCGATGGCGGCCATTGCCGGTGTGCTGGCGCCGATTGCCGGTGGACTGATGATCGCCGCGATCGACTGGCCGGGGGTGTACTGGTTTCGGGTCCCGATTGCGCTGCTGGCACTGGCAGGCATGCGACGACTCGGGCGTGACGAGCCGATGGCTTCGACGCGCACGATGCTGCCCTTCGATACCGGCGGCTCGGCGATGCTGGCGGCAAGCATGGCCTTGTTGCTGCTTGCGCCCGCCCTGCTGGGTGCCAGTGCCGAAGGCGTGCCGCTCTGGGCGCCCTGGCCGATCGCGCTGGCGGGCGTTGTCTCGATGGCCGCCTTCATCCGGCGACAGCGCAACACAGACAGGCCCTTCATGCCGAGAGAGGTCACCCGCAATACCGATTTCTGGCTGATCAACCTTGCCGCAGTGGTCGTGCAGTTTGCGAGCTTTGCCGTGCCACTGATCGCGCCCTACTTTCTGGTGCGCGTCGCGGGCTGGGAAACGCCTGCGGTCGGCGCGCTCATGGCGGTCTGGGCGATGGGCTCACTGGTCGGGTCAAGCGTCGCGCCCTGGATCATCAACCGGCTCGGTGCACCGCGTAGCGCCTTTGTCGCGATGCTCGGCATCATCATCGGCCTGGGCGCGATCGCCTGCTGGCGCAGCACGCCATCGATTGCGCTGATGGCGGGTTCGCTGCTTGTCCATGGCGCAGGGCTGGGCCTCTTTCAGGT
>CAIKZV010000376.1 GCA_903831925.1 uncultured Burkholderiales bacterium | reverse complement strand
GGATTTCGTCGCCGGGCTCGAAAGACGTTATCGGCTCGCGGTCAGCGTTCTGCGAAGGCAGGATCTGCTCGACCTTGAGGGCATAGTCGAAACGACGAACCTCACCGGCGCGCGAGGCGCCCGCGAAGATACTCGCCCCACTGCATAACTTTTTTACGGTCTTGACTAGCCCAAGCTGCCAGAGATCCCTGGCGCCACGATTCATGATCCAAACCGGGAACGTCAGAGCGATTCGCTGGCCCGCGCCAGAGCGCTCGCGATGCATGAATCGAAGCTTGCCGCCCAGGCTTGCTTCGAGCAGCGCGTGGCGCCTGAGCACCGAATCGGGCTCGAAGCGAAGCCCCATTCGGTCGAAGTCGGTCTGATCGAAAACACGAAGTCGTGAATGTTCAGGGTCGACCTCGAGTTCGCGAAGCGTGCGCGAACTTAGCTTGGCCATCTCGGCCTTCTTATAGCGAATCGTCAGATCGACGATGCAGGGTGTCGGGGACGGTCCGCCGATATTGAGGCGCACCGGGCCGCACAGGCGCTCAACGATTTCGACCTCTGTTGCACGCGGCGGATGAAATGCAGGCAAAGGGAGTCGGCGACGATTGGATACAGGCCGGTCAAGCAGACCCGGCGTGAAATCCCAGTGTTCTCGCGCCATCAGCTTTTCAATCGCCCGCAAGGCGACTGCCGCAATCGTCAGCGAAGGGTTGACACCGAGAGAGCCCGGGATGATCGAGCCGTCGAGAACGACCAGACTGCCTTGCCAGTCGTGGTCTTCGCTGTGCCCCCGGTTGGCATCGAACACCACACCGAATTGATCCACGACACCATCGTGCGCACCACTGCCGATCGGACAGCCCCCCAGGGCATGCACCGTCAGGACCGGGCCGCGCGGCTGCGACACCAGTTCGGCGAGTTGATCGGGAATCAGTCGCCACATCGGATTGGGGATCAGGCGCGGCTGAGAGGGATCAGTGCCTTTGAGGGCCGCAACCAAGGTTTCGAGCGCTTTGTGAGCAGCATTCAGCTCATGGCCGTGACGCGCTTGCGGCCACCGGATCATGAGCGCGCCCTGCTGTGGCGGTCGATCCCGCGGGCGACCCTGCTGGCTCAGGTGCAGGACGCCGGCGGCATCATCATGTCCGATCACGCCGACCAGCATGCTGTGCTGCATCGCCGCCTCATTCACCGCCATCGGATCGGTCGCTTCGGCGTGGGGTGTGCCGTGCGACGTGTCGTCCTTGATTGGCAGGCTCTCAAGCACTTGCCGGGTGGTGACCAGTTCGTCGAAAAACTGACGCAAGGCGGCCGGAACCGCAAACTCCTGCACCAGAAAACCGCGCCGATTCAGGTTTTCGCGGTCTGAGGCGAGCGCCGCGTCATCAGGTCGGATCGGGATCGACCCGGTAATCGTAGGGCCGACTGTGCGTTCACCGGCGCTGACGCCGGTTTGCGGATCGGCACGGCCGTTGACCTCGTCGGCCATTTTATGAACCGCCGCGATATTGTCGCCATTGCAGGAGAACCGTTCGCCCAGCCGCGATGAAAAAGCGAGTTTTTCATCGCGCGAGCGCAGCAGGATTTCGGTGCTGCCAAGGGTTCCGGCGCTCAGGATCACCTTTTTCGCGCGAACCCTCAGGTGGTCGGACTCGCGCGACTGCAGGCTCGGGTCGGTATGCACGACTCGCAATATCCAATGATCGTGATGACCTGCATCCAGCTCGTCCTTATTGGCTCGCCGAAGCGACAGGACGGTTGCGCCGGTAAAGATCTGGACACCGCCACGGTGGGCGATCTCGAGCAGATTGGCATCGAGTGAGTCTTTCGCGCCGACATTGCAACCGGTCAGACAATCGCCACAAAGGGTGCAAGCCTCGAGATTGACGCCCGCATGGTTGGGGCCACCTCGCATCGACACCGTGATCTTCGGATAGTCGACCGGACGGTCGTTGCCAGCCAGCTTCTTGAGTGCGATGGTCTTTTTAGGCAGCGACCGCCGATCAGCCGGGTTGGCATGTTCCAGGATCGAGTTCGTGCCGCCGAGCTTAGCCCTGGCGCAATCGAACATCTTTCCGGTGTGAAGATCCTCGACCAGCCCCCGAAAAACAGAGCCCTCCTCAAAGTCCTCTGCCCGGGGCGCGAGCATCACTCCCGCATTGATCAGCGAGCCGCCACCCAGGCCATTGGCCACCAGTGCAGCGACATCGGGCCCCAGACGCAGATCGAAAAGCCCCTGGTGAAAGCCGGTGACCTTTCCGGTCGCCTGATTGCCGATGCGCAGATGTCGGGGCAACTCGCCGAAGTGCGACGGAAACTCGCCCGGCAGATATTCCTCGCCGCGTTCGAGCAGACAGACCTTCAGATCGCGTTCAATGCCGGTTGTTTCGTCGACAACTGTGGCGCCGGCAAGCTCGGCGGCCGCTATAGCCCCGCCATAGCCGCTGCCCACGATCACGACATCAAAGATGTCGGACGAGTGGGGCGAATTCCAGAGTTGGGCCAGCGGCGATCCGAGCGGTGTCGATTGCCTGGGCTCAGGCTGCGGCCCAGGCTCAGACACTCAGGACATCCATCAGTCTTTCGAGCGTCACTGGCTTGTGAAGCAGCGGCAGGCCGGTGGCCTGCGCCTCGCGCAGCCGCTCGGGCGCGGTATCGCCCGTCACGAGTACTGCGCGCACATCGGGCTGCGATTTGCGCACCTGTGCGATCGCCTCGATGCCGCTGTCGCCCACGGCCAGTCGCATGTCGGAAAGGATGAGATCAATGGTTTGGCTGGCAGCGATTTTCGCGGCCTCAATCGATCCCTCCGCATCGTGAACCGTACAACCAAGCTCCTCGAGAAGAAACCGCATGCTCTGTCGCACCATCAGTTCGTCGTCGATCAGCAGCACGGTCATCGATTGCAGTGACCGCGACTGCCCAGGCGTTCGGTCTTGCAGCGAATCGAGCGTCTCGACGACGGGCAGGCTGATCGTGAATCGTGAGCCCTCGCCGACGACCGAGTGCACCGACAGTCTTGCTCCGATCAGATCGCATAGTCGCCTGACGATGGACAGACCCAGGCCAAGCCCCCTGGCGCGGTCGCGATTCGCGTTGCCGATCTGGTAGAACTCCCTGAAGATCATTTCGCGCTGGCTATCGGGAATGCCGATGCCAGAGTCGCTGACCTCGATCAGTGCCTCAGCACCCAGTTGCTTAAGCGTGAGCATCACCTGTCCACCGCTGGGTGTGAATTTCAGCGCGTTGTCGGTCAGGTTGCTAATGGCCCGTCTGAGCAAGGCTTCGTCACTGCGTACCGCCACCGTCTGCTCGATATTGAGGATGCACAACTGTCCGCCTCCAGCGGCACGCACGCGAACCGCCTGATAATGAGCACGCAGCAAGGTGTCGAGATTGAAGGTTGCGCGCTGCGGAACGACGGTTCCTGCATCAAGCTTGGAGATATCGAGCAGCCCGTCAAGTTGCTGGGTGATCGTCTGGTTGACTGTATCGAGCACCCTGACGATCTCCTGCGAACTTTCATCGAGTGTTTTGAGAGACAGCGCCGCGACCAGGACATTCATACTGTGCATCGGCTGTCGCAGGTCATGACTGGCGGCTGCCAGAAACTGGGTCTTTGCACGGTTGGCGTCTTCGGCTGCGTCGAGCGCGCCCTGTAGCGCAGTATTCAGGCGGCTTTGCCCGTAACGATAGCGACCGGCGTCCAGGAAGACTCGGCTCACCTTGCGCGACAGTCCGACCAGATAGATCTGGTAGACCAGAATGAGTAGCGCCAGCCCCCAGGCGGCAAAGACGGACGACCCGGCCTGCGTGGTCGTGGCCCAAGCCAATGCCAGCGGCAGCGACATCGGCAGCGAGTAATAGAGGAAGACCATTCGAAATCCGGCAGTCGAGATCACCGAGGCGGTCGCCACTGTAAGGAGGATGATCGTGATGGCAGTCTGCTCGGTCACGGAGTAGTGATCAAAGGCCAGCAATGGCACGGCCATCAGGGAACTACCGGAAAGCATCAGCAGGCCGATGCGCGTTTCGACCGCCAGCCGGCCCTGCATCCTGAGCAGCAGCTCGGTGAAAAAGTGTCGCCCAGCAAATACGGCAAGCAGCAACACAGTCCAGATCAGTACGGCGCGATGATCGCCGTGCCTCCACCAGATTGCCGCTAAAGTGAGACCCGAGAGGATTCGGCCCAGCAACGATGAGTTTTGCGACGCGATCCAGGTATCGAGAGACCACTCGACGACGAATTTTTGGGCGAGGTCTTCATCGGACGCGGGTTTACTGCTTGCTTGATTTGCTGGTGCGGGAATGACACTCATGAATCAGCCCGATGACGGATACCCAGTTGCGCGGCTGCATACACCGCTTCAGTGCGATTGCTGACGCCCAAAATCCGGAAAGCCGCCGACAGATGCGCTTTGACCGTGCCTTCAGACAGCTGCAAGGATCGGGCAATCGCCTTGTTGGATTGACCCCGAACGGCCTTGAGCAGGACCTCGTATTGCCTGTCGGTCATGCCTGGCACAGGCGGGGCAGATTCAGACGAATCACTGGTGGTCGGTGTGAGTGCCCGGCGACTCGATTGGCTGAGGACGTGCATAGGCAGATAGACGCCGCCGGCCAGAATCAGCTGCAGCGCACCGATGAGGATGCGATGGGTCGAGGACTTGGGGACGAAACCCGATGCGCCGAGATCGATGACCTGGCGAATCAGGGCGGGATCGTCCTCGCTTGAAATCACCACGATCGGCACATCGACGAAGCCTTCGCGAATGTGCTCGAGCGCAGACATGCCTTGTGAGCCCGGCATCGACAAGTCGAGCAGGATGAGGTCGATGGCCTTGTCGGCATACCCAAGCGCGTCGATCGGATTGCCTGCTTCAAAGAACTCGATGTCGCCAGGCAACTCACGCAACAGCAGCCGAAGACCGCTTCGAAACAGCGCGTGATCGTCGACGAGCAAAAGCTTCAAGAAAGCGGCTCCGTGGACAGTGCTGAGTGGAAAAAGGCGGGCAGGAGAGCGGGCGGGGCTAACTCAAAAGATACCTGTTTCATCGGCTCGCGCAATTGGCCATATGGGCTAGTCACTTGCCCAAATGGCCAATCCACACGACACACTTTCATCACACACCAAGCCTTCAGCCCAGACCAGACGGCCGATCGATCGAGCCGGTCATCCAGCTTCGAGCACCGCTCACCTGACCTCGGCCTACCTGTCAGTCCAATGGTCTGCGCGATGGCTGCCTCCTAAGCTTTCAGCACCTGCCCCG
>CAIKZV010000375.1 GCA_903831925.1 uncultured Burkholderiales bacterium | reverse complement strand
CGTTGCTTGAAGCCTGATTCGACGCTTCAGGCGACGCTCAGGCCCTCGCCCCGAAATTGAGCGCCAGCCAGCGCGCGAGCCCCCCGTTGACCAGCTCGGGGCGCTCCTGAGCCATCCAGTGCCCGGTGGGCAAGCTCAGTTCGGACAGCTTGTCGCAATGCTCGCGCATCGGCTCGGGCAGGCGAGTGGCGATGGTGTCGCACACATAGTCGTGCGCCGCGTGAAAGAAGAGCACCGGCATCGACAGCCGCTTGCCGGCGGGTGCCTGCGACGCATACTCGATATTGGCCGGGCCGTTCATGTACCAGGCGTCTGGCCCGAAAAAACCATTGGCCGACAGCGCGCTGACATAGCGATGCAGGTCCTCATCGGTCAGCAGGTCGCGGTCAACCGGCAATTCAGGCGCGCTGGCCGCGCCGCCAAACCATCCGCCCGCGCGTCGGACCATCGAGAGTGCCGCAGGCTTGCCGCGACCGCGAGGATCGCCCTTGCGAAACAGAGCCTTGACCGTGTTGAGCGGATTGGCGTCGAAGGTGGCCCGGGCCTGGTCGAAATTTTCCTGATAAAAAAGCTGGTAATCCCATTGGCCGGCAGGAAACTCATCGATCGGATAAAGCGCGCGATCGACCAGCGCAATCAGATTCAGCGGGCTGAAGCCATCGGGCAGATAGGGCACGCAAAGGCTGGCCACACCCGCGACCCGATCGGGATGATGCTGCGCCAGGCTCCACACCACCGGTGAACCCAGATCGTGCCCGACCCAGACGGCTGAGGACCCGCCGAGCCCGTCGAGCAGCTCGAGCATATCGGCGACCGCCTGCGCCATCGCGTAGTCGCTCAGATTCGGGTGAACCGTCGATCGGCCGTAGCCGCGCATGTCGGGGGCGATGGCACGAAAGCCGAGCGCACCAAAGCAGGCGAGCTGGTGACGCCAGCTGATCGACAGCTCAGGCCATCCGTGCAGGAAAATGATCAAGGGCGCATCAACTGCACCGCAGGACAGATAGAAACTGGTGTGCCGCTGGGTCCTGACAACATGCTCGGTGACCGGGAATCGCATCGTCATGGTTGTCCTAAGTCGCTTGTTCGCGCAATTGCTGCCACTGCATATAGACCACTCCCGCCAGTACGATCGCGCCGCCCAGCACCTGCTCCGGCAAAGGGATGACCGAGAAGAACACCAGGGAAATCAGCACCGCGAACACCGGCACGGTGTTCTGCCACATCATGCCGGTGCTCACGCCAAGACGGGCCACGCCATGCCCCCAGGCCACGATACCCATCACGGTGGCAAAAAATGCAGTCAGCAGCAGATAGGCCAGCGCCGTGCCATCGGGATGAAAATTGCCGGGGCCGGCAATACCGCTGGCATAGGCCAGTGCCCACCACAGCAGCAACCAGACCGACGCCGCGCCGAGCGACAGGAAGGTGCGACGCAACTGCGGTGTCTCGGCCTTGAACCATCGCACCGACAGAATCGAATAGGCGGCCCAGGCCGAGATGCCAAGCACGATCAATATTTCGCCGCCCTGCAGATGAAACGACTGGCCGCTGGCACGTGCGCGTCCATAGATGGCGATACCGGCACCGATGAGCGTCAGCAAGGCCGCTCCCCAGAATCCCTTCTGGAGTCTGACGCCGGTCATGAAGCGCGACACCACCGCGCCATAAACCGGCGAGCCGGCCAGAATCGCCGCCGCAGTGATGGTGTTGGTGTAACGAAGCCCGAGGTTGTAGAGGGTAAAAAAGCAGCTGGCCAACCCCCCCAGGATCATGATCCGCCATAGCGGAATCGGCGAGCGAAGGTTTCCCTTGCCCTTGGAGAGCATCAGCATGCCGGCCAGGATGAGCGCAGCCAGGCTGACCCGAATGAAACCCAGCCAGAACGGATCGAAGGTCTCGAAGAGCGCAGCCGTCAGCGGGATGTTCATGCCCCAGAAAACGCAGGCCAGCACGAAATACAGGCCGCCCACCACCGCAGCCGATGAGGTCCGCCCGCTTGCCACCGCACCCGTCATTGCGCGGCACTCTGGTCAGCCTGAGCAGCATGACCGACGCGATCGAGAAAATCGAGCAGCAGCCGATTGAAGACTTCCGGCTCCTCCAGATTGATGCAATGCCCCGAGTTGGGCAGCACCGCCAGCGTTGCCCCTGGGATGGTTCGCCACATGAAGAGGGTGGGCTCGACGCAGCCGCTGTCGCGATCGCCCAGCATCATCATCACCGGCGCCCTGATGGCCGCGAGCTGAGGGCCTTTATCGAGCAGCGACGGGCGGGCGGCTTGTACGCCGCGCAAGGTCAGGGCCGAGCCGATCGAATCGTGACTTGCAAACTGCTCGAAAAAAGCCTCGAAGCCAACCGGATCTTTCTCAAGGAAGGGCAGCCGCGCTGCCGCCTTGGCGTAGTCGGCAATGCCGCTGCGAATGCCATCACGTTCGATCTGATCGGCCAGCGCCAGACTTGAGGCAATCATGGCCTCGCGCCCACTTGAGACCGATCCCGAACCGGCACTGCACACGCCGATCGACAGGATGCGATCAGGATGCAGATAGCCGGCAGACACGACGGTATAGCCGCCCATCGACAGGCCGACGACATGCGCACGACGCAGACCAAGAAAATCCATCAGTGCGATCAGATCGGTCACGGCTGCCTGCCAGCTGTAGGCGCCTGCGTCGCCCGGCACGTCCGATGGCGAATAGCCGCGAGCGTTGTAGGCGATACAGCGATAGCGGCGCGACAGCGCATTGATCTGCGGCAGCCAGCTCATCATGTCGCCCGCGAATTCGTGAACGAAGATCACCGGGATGCCTTCACCCGCATCGATGTAGGCGAGATTAACCGGCAAGCCCGCGGTCTGGCGGATCAGGTTCTTCATGTTGTTGGCCTCGAGGTGATCGATGCGGGGTAAAACCCCGCGGATCGCGCCGGCAGCGCCAGCGTCAGACCCGCAGCATAGACCGGCTCGGGGGCCTGACGACAATCGGGACGCCTACAATCGGTTCGCCATGACTGCTCCGATGTGGGAGCCCATGTCTGTCCCGATGTCTGCTCAAAGGGGTCTGCCGCGATGACCGATCTCATCCTGCATCACTATGATTTTTCGAATTTTGCCGAGAAGGTGCGCCTTGCGCTCGGCTTCAAAGGCCTTGCCTGGCAGTCGGTCATTATTCCGCCGATTGCACCCAAGCCTGATCTTGTACCGCTCACCGGAGGCTACCGTCGCACGCCGGTGCTTCAGGCAGGCGCCGATCTTTATTGCGATACCCGTCTGATCGTTCGTGAACTCGAACGGCGCGCCCCCGCGCCGACTCTCTTTCCGCCTGCGCAATCCGTGATAGCCGATGCGATCGCCTACTGGGCCGAAAATCGCCTGATGCGACCGATCACGCTTTACGTCTCGGGGATGAACCTCGATCACCTGCCCGCCGGTCTGCAAGCTGACCGTTCGGTGATGCGTGGCCTGCCGCCACCCGATGAGGCCACCATGCGCCGGGCGGCACGTCGAAATGCGCCTCTGGTGCGAGCGCAGTTGCCTGCCATCGAATCGCTATTGTCAGATGGCCGCGAGTGGATCGCGGGCCCTGCGCCCTGCGTCGCCGATCTGGCGGTCTATCACCCTCTCTGGTTCTTCAACGCCCGCACCGAGCGGCTGGCGCACGAGTTGGCGCCCTATCCCGCCATCGCGGCCTGGATGGGGCGCGTTCGTGCCTTCGGTCACGGTGCGCCCACGCCGATGGCACCCGAGCGCGCGCTCGAGATCGCCCGCAACGCCCAGCCGCTGGCGCCCGAGCCCTCGACGCCCTGGCCGGAGGATCCGCCGCTGGGCGCGGAAGTTCGAATTCGCGCCGACGACTACGGTCGCGATGTGGTGAGCGGTGAACTGATCCATGCCGGCATCGACGAAATCGCCGTGCGCCGCGATGATCCGATCGTGGGAACGGTCGTCGTACACTTCCCGCGGCTTGGCTACGATCTTCGCGCAGCCTGACAACCCACAATCATCAGGAGACAGACCATGAAGGCAATCCTCGCCGGACAAGGCGGTGCAGTGCTTGGCCAGGCATCGACACCGGTGCCCAAGCCCAATGAAGTTCTGATACGAGTCCGGGCCTGCGGCCTGAATCGAGCCGACCTCGGCATGGCGGCCGGTCATCGGCATGGCGCGCATGGCGGACAGGGCACGGTCCTCGGCATGGAGTGGGCTGGCGAGGTGATCGAGATCGGCGACCAGGTGCCAGGCGTTGCAGGCCTGAAAAAGGGCGATCGGGTGATGTGCTCGGGAGCAGGCGGATTCGCGGAATATGCGGTGGCCGATTACGGCCGTGTTCTTCCGATTCCGTCAGCGCAGATGAGCTTCGAGCAGGCGGCCACGCTGCCGATCGCCCTGCAGACCATGCACGATGCCCTGATCACGCATGGCCAGCTCGCGCCGGGCGGCACGGTGATGATCCAGGGCGCCAGTTCCGGTGTGGGTCTGATGGCGATGCAGATCGCGAAGTGGCGTGGCGCATCAATGATCGTCGGCTCATCAACCGATCCGGGGCGCCGAGCGCGCCTGGCGCAGTTCGGCGCGCATCTTGCGGTCGACTCACGCAACCCTGAGTGGGTCGATCAGGTGCTCGCCGCCACTGACGGCAAGGGTGTCGACCTGATTGTCGATCAGGTCTCGGGCGGTGTCGCCAACCAGAATCTCGCCGCCACGCGAATCCTCGGGCGCATCGTCAATGTCGGCCGATTGGGCGGCACGCGCGACGAATTCAATTTCGACCTGCATGCGATGCGTCGGATCACCTATATCGGTGTCACCTTCCGGACCCGTTCGCTCGACGAAGTCCGCGAAATCGGCCGACGCATGATGGCCGATCTCGGGCCGGCGGTTGCTGCAGGCCAGCTCGCGCTGCCGATCGACCGGACCTTCACGCTCGATGAGGCGCCCGCCGCCCTCGCCCACATGAACGAAAACAAGCATTTCGGCAAGGTGGTGCTGAGCGTCTGATCTGAAACCTCGCGGATAACCGTTAAGATGGCGCAAACATCCCCGAGCTAGTCATCAGCGCCGATGCCTTATCGCGTGCCTGACAGTCGAGCCGGGCAAAAGACAGGGAGACATCGTGCTGCAGATCAGAGGCCTGTCGGTCTCGTTTGCGACTGCATCGGGGCCGCTTGCGGTGACCCGCGATGTCTGCTTTTCGATCGCTCCCGGAGAACGTCTGGGCGTGGTGGGCGAAAGTGGCTGCGGCAAAACCGTGACCGGCCTGTCGATTCTCGGACTGCTGCCGCGCCGAAGCGCCACGGTCGCAGGCGAGATCCTGTTCGAAGGACGCGACCTCAATCGCCTCGACACCGACGCGATGCGAGCGATTCGGGGCCGTGAGATCGGCATGATCTTCCAGGAGCCGATGACCGCGTTGAACCCGCTCTACACCGTGGGCAACCAGATCGTCGAGGTGCTGGCACTGCACGAAGGCCTTCGACCTAACGCGGCGCGTGCGCGCGCGGTCGAGCTGCTGACGCGCACCGGCATCCCT
>CAIKZV010000374.1 GCA_903831925.1 uncultured Burkholderiales bacterium | reverse complement strand
TGGACGATCGCCACCGGCGCCTGTTCGCAACGGCCGACGCAGGGCGCAGCGATGATCCGGATATCGGCGCGTCCCAGGACCTGCGGCAAGCGCGCGAGCAGCGCGGGCGCGCCGGCGAGCTCGCAACTCAGGCCCTCGCAGACCCGCACGGTCAGGGTCGGTGCGGCGGCATCGCCCTTGAGCACCTCGAAGTGGTGATAGAAGGTCGCCACCTCATAGACCTCGGCCATCGGTATCGACATCTCGGCGGCAAGCGCTACCAGATGACGATCGTGCAGCCCCCGATATTCATCATTGAGCCGATGCAGATGCTCGATCAGCAGATCGCGCCGATGCGGCCGGTGGCCGATCAGGGCGCGCAGCTCGGCCAGCGCCTGATCGTCGGTCTGACGGCCCTTGAGCCTGCTGCGCCGGCGGATGTTCTGGCGCATGTCGGCCACGGAGCCCAGGGTCACTCCGGTAATCGGGGAAGAGGCCATCTTCTGCGGACTTCGCTTGGTGAACTTCGCTCAGCGCACTTCGAACAGGTAGCTGGCTCGCTGAGCCGGCGCGACCGCGGGCGCATCGAAGGGGCGGCGATATTCAAAGCGCAGGATGCCTGAGCCCGACTTGACCGCCACGAAGGTCCAGCGCTCCTCGCCCGGCGATCCGACCACATCGTTTCGACCCGGGACATAAGCCGCGTCATACAGCGCTGCGACGACCGCCGGCATCGGCTCGACCATGACCCAGCGGTAGCCGGTCGAGGGGTTGCTCGGCAGCCTGACTTCGACCACCTGCCCTTCTTTCATCTCAAGCCGATAGTTGCGCAGATTGGCGATCATCGGGCCTTCGCGGACAGGTTCGCTGCTCGATCCGCCAACCACCGGCCGGGCGCAGCCGCCAGCCAGCAGCAGCATGCCGAGCAGCCCGAGAATCGCAATAAGCTTATTGCGCAGTGGTGTGAACGACTTGCCCCTCATGCTGCTCTCCATGCTGCGCGACATTGCAGCCGGCAATGCTACACGCCGGGCAGCATCCTTCCTCGCGACGGTGCCTGCAGAATGATGACCGAGCAGGCCGCTTCGTCGAATCCGATCACCCCGCCGCCGTTTTCGGCCAGACTGGCATCGGGCCGCTTTGCAAAGGCGGTGCATGACACACCGATCACATAGACATCGCTCATCTCAGTGGACTCCGGCTGCGGCGCGTTCGCCGATGGTGATCCGGTGCAGCAGACGTCGGTGACCCTCGTAGCCGCCGGTGGCGGCATGAACCAGGCAGCGGTTATCCCAGACCAGCAGCATGCCGGGCTGCCAGCGATGCCGGTAGATGAATTCGGGTTTTTTCTGATGCTGGTAGAGCGCCTCGAGCAGCGGCGTCGATTCGTCTTCGGACATGCCCTCGATGCCGATGGTGTAGCCCGGACTCACGAAAAGCGCGGTGCGGCCGGTCTCGGGATGCACGCGGGCAATTGGGTGCTGGCGGGTGCGCATCGCGCTGTCATCGAATCGGATCGCCATCGAGCGGCCCTTGGCGCGATCCTTTTCGCCGTAAAAGCCGTCTTTCGCATAGCCGCGGCGCGCCGAATGGATGCCCGACAGGCCGCTCAGACGCGCTTTCATCTCATCGGGCAGTGCGTTCCAGGCGGCGTACTGGCAGGCAAAGAGCGTGTCGCCGCCCTGGGGCGGAATGATCGTGCCGTAGAGCGCGGTCGCCGCCGGCGGTGTCGGCAGAAAGCTCCAGTCCGAATGAAAATTCTCGGCAAAGATCGGTGCTTTCTCGTCGGGCTCGCGGCGGATTTCGACCACATGCGCATGGCCCGGAATCGGCGCGATATAGGGGTCTTCGCCGCGCGGGCCGAGCACGAGCGTGAAGCGCTCGAGATCTTCGATCGACATGTTCTGATCGGGGAAGGCCACCACGCCGTGGGCGAGCCAGGCGGCACGGATCGCGTTTGCTGTGTCGGCCGACAGGGGCGACGAGAGGTCGACCCCCCTGATATGCGCACCGCAGGCGGCGCCGCTTGGTTCGATCTGGATCATGGTGCTGGTGTCTCCGAAACGCAGGCGCGTGGATTTGCGCAGGGATGGGTCATGCCGGCAGATCGGCGCGCCCTCTGAATTCATCTGGCCGATTCTTCGCGATGAGGGGGGAAGGGTCAAGCCGCGCAATCCGTATTTTGTTCGGGCTACACTGCGCAGCTTGCCTTTTCACCCTCAATCTTCAGCCTGATTCCCGAGCCATCGGAGCCGCCATGACCCATTTTGTCCGTTCAATGCTTGCCGCGCTCATCGGCGCTGCGGCCATCGTGTTGCCGAGTGCCGCCAGTGCACAGTCCGACAACTGGCCGACCCGTCCGATCAGGATGGTCTCGCCGTTTCCGCCGGGCGGCACCACCGACCTGCTGGCCCGCCAGCTGGCCCCGGGCCTGTCGCAGGCGCTCGGGCAGCAGGTCATCGTCGAGAACCGCGCCGGTGGCGGCGGCTCGCTCGGTACCGGTCAGGTCGCCAAGTCGGCCCCTGACGGCTATACCTTCGTGCTGGTCTTCGATTCGCATGCGGTCAATCCGAGCCTGATTCCCAACCTGCCCTTCGATACCCGCAACGATCTGGCGCCGGTCATGCTGATTGCCACCGGTGCGATGGTCATTACCGCGCATTCGAGTCAGCCCTGGAAAACCTTCAGCCAGTTGCTGGCTGCAGCCAAGGCCTCGCCCGGACTGCCCAACTACGGCACCATCGGCTCCGGCAGCCTGGCCAACCTGGCCATGACCACGATGGGCGTGCAGGGCGGGTTCACGCCGACGCATGTGCCCTACAAGGGTGGTGGTCCGCTGGTGCAGGATGCGATCGGCGGCCATGTGCCGGTGGCCATCGGCAGCATTGCGCTGTTTGCACCGCACATCAAGAGCGGCGTGCTGGTCCCGCTGGCGGTGACAACGGCCAAGCGCGATCCGGTGCTTCCGAATGTCCCGACCGTCTCGGAGCAGGGGCTGCCCGGATTCGAAGCGACTGCCTGGTGGGGCATCCTGGCGCCTGCCAAGACACCGCCGGCGATCATCACGCGCATGAATGCCGAAGTTGCCAAACTGTTGCGTGACCCGCAGATGCGCGAAAAGCTGGCTGCGCAGGGCATGCATATCGAGTCGTCAACGCCCGAGGCCTTCGGCAAGTTCATCGATGAGCAGTCGGTCAAATGGGCCAAGGTCGTCAAAGAAAATAATATTCGCGCCGGAGAATAAGCGCGCCTGCGCTGCTCAGCGCCCCGGTGTCGCGATCGCCCGCAAAAATTCGGCGCGGTCGCGGTCGGAATGTTCAAAGGCGCCGCGAAACGACTGGGTCACCACCCGCTCGTCGCCGCGCCGGTCTTCACCCAGCAACAGGCACAGCTGCTCGGCTTCGATGACGCAGGCAGCGCCATTGGCCTGCCCGTGGGTCACCAGCGCATCGGCGATATCGCGGGTCATCCACTCCTGATAGGTGAAGCGGTGGCCGATGGCATCGACCATCCGCGCGATCCGGCCGAAGCCATGCAGCCGTCCGCCCGGCAGATAGCCGACATGGGCAACGCCGCGAAACGGCACCAGGTGGTGCGGGCAGATGCCATGCACCGCAATGCCGCGGATCACGATCAGATCAGTGCGCGGATCGGCGAAGCCCTCGCCGAGCGCGACCGCCGGATCGAGGTCATAGCCGCCGAGCAGGCGGCGCTGCCACAGTTCGCGTACGCGCTCGGCAGTGCGACTCATGTGGGTCGATTCGGTGGTCAGCCCGCAGGCCCGCAGCATGTCGCCGATCGCGCGCTCGAAGGCCGGCGCATCGAAGGGGCCGGTGCGTGCAATGCCGCAGATTCCGGGCTGCGCAGGCGCATGGGCGTGATCATGCGAATGCTCACGCACCGGGTCGTGCAGGGGATCATGCTGGAGGTTTTGCGAGTCAGGCATGGCGTCAGTCCGTGGCGGTTTCTTCATGCATTAGACCCGAAACCCGCACCGACAGACGCCTTGGGTCGTCCAGCCCGATTGACTGAAATAAAACCCGGATCAAGCCGTATTGGCAGCGCTGGGTTGGCCCGGAATTCAGAACTCGGCGTGCACTCTGAAAGACAGGACATTGACCGGCCCCCGTGCAGCGTTATAGGCCGGATTGATGATGTGCTGGACGTTGATCCCCACCAAAATATTTCTGGTCGCGAGCGCATTGAAATAGAACTCGGCGATCTGCTCGGGTTTGTATGAAATCGTCTGAGTCGGGCTGAAATAGTCGCCGACAAAATTCGAGATGCCGCCGGCCTGCAAATACGCCTTGCGATCTGCAGACAGGCCATTGATCAGCGCGGCCGCACCGACGGTGTCCTTGGGCCGACCCCAGCGATCCCCGTTCATGCCCATGCCGATCGATAAAGACCGGTCCGCTTCAGCAAAAGACATGGTTTCGGTGTGACCGTCAGAAGCGAATGCGCGCAGGTAGACCCCCGCGTCCTTCGCAAAGGCTTGTTCCGCATTGACGCCGATGCCGGTTTTGATTTGCTCGGTATTGCGAACCTTGGTGACCGCCTGGGTGCCCTGGGCATGGTTGGCAATGACATAGGCGGTTGCATCGCTGAAACGGGCCATGATCATGCGGTTGCGATAGGCCAGGATGCTGACCTTGCCGGGCAGATCAGCGATCTGGTGTCGCCGCTCGGCTTCAATCTGGGTCCCGTAATGGTTGAGCAAGTCCGGATCAATGGCCAATCCGTTCGGCTGCTTTGGCGTTGTCATCTGAGATGCCCGAAACGTCCAGTTTTCCAGGTACCACTCCGCCGCGATGCCCCAGCCATAGCCTCTGGCATCGGCCGCATAGTCATAGGCAAGGTGAGTCATCGAGCCCCAGTTCATCATCTGAACCCGGGGGTCTTTTGCGTAGCGGCTGTCGTCAAAGATGTCGAGCGTGGCGAACTGCCCGGCGGTAATCACGATCCGATTGCGGGTGATGGTCTGCGTGATCTGGTTGGCGTCGTTTTCGAGCACTTCTTCGCCGCCGCCCTGATTGATCGTGTGGCGCACAAACGCACGCGCTGAGTAAAGGTGCGGCGTAGCGCCTTGTGCCCGGGTCGCCTCGCCGTTGGTGAAGCCCCCGAGACCAACCAGGCCTGAGAACGGAACGCCCGAGACGATTTCCGGGTTCACGTAGAGGTCGGTATTCGTTCCAAGGCGAGCGCCGAAAAACAAGGTGCCCGACCAGGTGTAGCTCATCGATCGGTCTGGCGACAAACTGTTCATGCCCTGATAAGGGGAGTTGAAGGCGTTGTAGCGCTGATTGATGTAGGTCGTCTGGCCGTGAATATTGACGGGCAATCCGAAAATTTCGCTCTCGGTATGCAGGCCTTCGATTTTCTCGCCGAGGCTGGCAATCTGGTCTGCGCCCGATCCGGCCTTCTGGGCGAAAGTGATGGCGGGGCAAGCAATCAACCAGACAAAAACAACCGTAAGAATGCGGACCATGACGGCTCGTCTGAAGAAAAAAATTTTTTCAATGAGGCCGAAAGATTATCGACCGATCGGCAGCGTCAGCACCGGCCGATCGCCTGTGCGGGTCTGCAGGTCCAGGCGCGAGAGTTCCATCAGCAGCGAGAAGGTGGCCTTGCTGTCGTGATCGTCACCCGGGATGTAGAACCAGTAGTCGCGGTATCGCACCGAGACATGCGCATTGAGCGGCGGCGAGTTGCCCTTGCTCCAGCGCGCCTGAAACAGCCCGGCTGTCACCGGGGCCCAGTCGAACACATTGCCATTGCGGTCAAAGGTTGTTCGCGCAATCCCGGATTGGGTGTGCTCGGGCGGAATGTCGACGCCATGTGAAATGAAATACATGGCTTGCAGCAATGAGCGGGGCTCGATGTCGAGGACTTCGAACGCGGCATCTTCGGCAGAGCTGAAGGGCTCGACATCCTCGGCGGTCAGTTCGTACCGGGTCTTGCCTGGCTTGAGCATGAAGGCACTGACGAACTCTTTCGTGATCGGATTTTCCAGTGCTTTCGGATCGATGAACAGCATCGGATGACGTGTCCGCTTGCCCAGTGTCGCGCTGGCATCGGCTTTGTTGAATTTGAATTCGAATCCGTTCTTGGCGGCTTCGATGACGGCCATGGCATCCACTTTGGCTGCTGGGATGCCGTCGTTGACCGGATCGAATTGTTCCTGGGTGCCGAAGACGATCTGTCCCTCGGCCTGAAGTTTGCCGAGCGCCTCGACGCCCCGCAAAAAGCTGGAGTAGGGCGGCGCCAGGCGCGGTGTCGGGCCGCTCGCCAGTTCGGCGTTCGGCACCCAGTTGATGTTCTCGAGGTAGAGCCTGAAGACGGTACTGATCGGCCAGGTGGTCTTGGCCAGATACAGCACGCCATCGACCGTCAGCGGCGTAAACAGTTTTCGGGTGAACTCGGCATCGTCGATCGGCACCAGGCTGATGGTTGGTCGGTCGGCATAACTGATGCCGGCCTGCGGCAGGATCGAGGTGTAGCTGCGGTTGGGCTCGGCACCCGATGCCGTAAAAAAGGGCGTCAGCTGCAGCTGCTTCACGATTTCGAACTGTGCGGTCACATTGGCGACGGTGAGGCTGCTTGGCGTGTCGGTATAGCGAAGACGCACGATGTTGAGCAGCAGTTGCTGCTCGCTCGTCACCTTGATCGCTTCGTTGTAGGGCAGACGGGTGTCGATCAGCGATGCCGGTCCGCTGGCGCAGCCGGTGATCAGTGCGGTGCTCACCCCGGCGATCAGCGCACAGACTCGCCGCGACAGCGCCGACACAGTAGGCATGACAGGCGCGAGGCGGCGTCTCATGAGATTTTCCGGGAGTCAGGGAGTGGTCAGATCGGTGCACTTGCAACGATGCGCAGGCACTGATTGGCTTGCCGGATTATATCGGGGCGTGATGCTGGCGGTATGTCAGGGCTGAGCGCCGATGGTTGTCATCGATTATTCATCTTATCGTCGCGATGGTGTCACTGATTCGACGACAAGCTCGAAGGCTTTCTGACCCTCACTGAAAATAAGAGCCATGCATAACTTCAGAGTGTCAATCCTCGCGCTTGGCCTGTCGGCCGCCCTCGCCGGATGCGGCGGCAGCGACAGCGGCACGACCGCCACCACGACGACTCCCCCAGTAACCACCACGCCCACTGCGCCCGCGACCAAGTCGGTGGTGGCGGTTGTCGGCGACATGCCCTACGGCACCGGCCCGACCGACACCTCGCAGGTCACCGCGATGCCGGCCTTCATCAATACGATCAACGCCGACACCGGCGTGTCTCTCGTGCTGCATGCCGGTGATCTCCATTCGGGCAAGGAGCCCTGCACCCTGGCGTACGACACCACGATCGCGACCCAGTGGAAGGCCTTCAAGGTGCCGGTCGTCTACACGCCGGGCGACAACGAATGGGCCGATTGCCACAAGACCAAGCAGTACGGCGGTGCCTACGACGCGGCGACCGGTCAGATCAAATATGTGACCGAAGCCCAATATCCAACCCTCTTCCCGCAAACCGGTAACCTCGTCAGCTATTTCGGAGGCGACCCGATTGCCAACCTGCAACTGGTGCGTGACCTCTTCTTCACCAAGCCCGGTTACGCCTGGGGCGGTACTTATGCGGTCCACTCGCAAGGCCTCGAGTACGACAAGAACTTCCCCAAAGACGCTGAATACAAAGAAAACGTCTGGTTCATCCAGTCGGGCGTTCTCTTCATGACGCTCAACGTTCCTGGCGGCTCGAACAACGACAACGACATCTGGTACGGCACGCCGACCATGAGCGACGCGCAGAAAAACGAGATTGCCAACCGCACTGCGGCAAATCTTCGCTGGATCGATACGGCGTTTGCTGCAGCAAAGAGCAATAACGTTGTCGGCATCGTGATCAACGAACAGGGCGATATGTGGGACTTTGATGGCACCGTCCCGACGAACGTTGCCGACATGAGCACCAGCCACATCTATCAGTACAAGTCCTTCATCGACAAGATCGCGACGAATACCCTGTCGTTCGGCAAACCGGTCCTGCTCTTTAACGGCGACTTCCACGTCTATCGCACCGACAACCCGCTGGTGAAGGGGGCGTCCTGCTGGATCGAGCCGGCGGCGAATGCTGCGGCGGTCCCTTGCACGACCGCGACGGTACCGACCACCTACGGCAACGGCGCGACCGATCCTTATCTGAATCAGCCCTGGAGCTACAACGTGCCGAACTTCCGTCGTGTCGGTGTGCATGGCAGCACGACCAAGCTCGAGTACGTCAGGCTGACGGTCGATCCGAATGCATCGAATGCGAATGCGGCAGATTCGTTCGGCCCCTTCTCCTGGACGCGCGTCGCGCCCTGAGCAGGATTGGTGAACTGAGCCCAGCCTGAGCGGCGGCGCCTCGTGCGCCGGC
>CAIKZV010000373.1 GCA_903831925.1 uncultured Burkholderiales bacterium | reverse complement strand
TCATGAGGCGGCCATCCAGCTGATCCTTGAGGCGATCGACCGTGCCGGTTACAGCGCGGGTTCGCAGATCGCCATCGGTCTCGATTGCGCCGCCTCCGAGTTCTTCAAGGACGGTCGTTATCGTCTGGCGAGCGAAGGCCTGTCGCTGAGCGCAGCCGACTTCACCAATCTGCTGGGCACCTGGTGCGACAAGTATCCGATCATCTCCATCGAAGACGCGATGGCCGAAAACGACTGGGACGGCTGGCGTGTGCTGACCGATCAGCTCGGCGACCGCATCCAGCTGGTCGGTGACGATCTCTTCGTGACCAACACCCGCATCCTTCGCGAGGGCATCGAGGCCGGGGTCGCCAATTCGATCCTGATCAAGATCAACCAGATCGGCACACTCACTGAAACCTTCGCCGCGATCGAGCTGGCCAAGCGCAACAACTACACCGCGGTGGTGTCGCATCGTTCGGGCGAAACCGAAGACACCACCATCGCCGATATCGCGGTGGGCACCAACGCCCTGCAGATCAAGACCGGCTCGATGTCCCGATCCGATCGCGTGGCCAAGTACAACCAGCTCCTGCGGATCGAGGAAGACCTCGGCGACGTGGCGCAGTATCCCGGCCGCTCGGCGTTCTACAACCTGCTCTGAGGGTCAGGCGATGCGCCTCTTCACGCTTGTGCTGGTGGCTCTTCTGGCGGTGATTCAATACCCCCTGTGGCTGGGCAAGGGCGGTTGGCTGCGGGTCTGGGACCTCGATCGGCAGCTTTCCGCGCAGAACAGGACGAACGAGAAGCTGGTGTCGCGCAACAGCGCGCTCGAGGGGGAGGTGCACGACCTCAAGCAGGCGACGATTGCGATCGAGGAGCGCGCTCGTTACGAGCTCGGCATGATGCGATCCGATGAGATCTTCGTGCAGGTGTCCGAGCCGATTCCGGCCAGCCGGGTCGCGCCGGCGGTCCGGCCGACGCCGGCAGCGCGTCTGCCGGAGGCGGCCGTCACGACGGTCAGTGCCGTACCTGCGAGCCGGGCGCAATCGGCTCGCTGACAAAGAGCTCCGCGCTGTCGACCGCATCGAAGTCGTAGGGCGTATTGCAGAAGTCGCAGCGCACGCCGACCGCGCCTTTTTCGGCGACGATCGAGTCGACTTCTTCGCGCCCGAGCATTCTGAGCATGTTGGCGACCTTCTCTCGCGAGCAGGTGCAGGCAAAACGCGGCGATCGAGAATCGAATGAATGCAGACGCTCCTGCCAGAACAGTCGGTGCAGGATCGATTGGCCCGACAGCGTCAGCATTTCATCGCGACTGAGGGTCTCGGCCAATTGCTGCATCCGGTTCCATCCGTCGGTGTCCGGTTCGCGCGCAACGCTCATGGGGTCGGAATCGATGCGGAACTGCCCCGGCGCTTGATCGCGATCAGCCGACGTCGGCACTGAACCTGACGGCAAGGTCGCCGGTGCGTCGTCGGCCGGGGTAAACGCCTTGCCACCGTCTTCCGGCAGGCGCTGCAGCAGCAGGCCTGTTGCCCGCGAGTCGTCGGCGGCCAGCCAAAGGCGGGTCGGCAGTTGTTCCGAGCGCGCCATATAGCGTTCGAGGACTTCGGCGACGCTGTGGCCTTCGAAGGGCACGATGCCCTGGTAGGGCTGTCGGTTTGGAGAACTCGATCGCGGATCGAGCGTGACCACGAAGCGACCGCGTCCGCTGGCATTGACCAGGGTGGTCAGGTCGGCATCTTCAGGACAAAGCTGCCCCTCACGCAGTTTGGCCGTCGCCCTGAAACTGCCATCGGCCTCGCACTCGACCACCAGCAGGGCGACCGGACCGTCGCCGTGAATCTGCAGGATCAGGGCGCCATCGAATTTGAGCGTCGCCGACAGCAGCAGACCGGCGGCGCAAAGTTCACCGAGTCGGTCGCGAACCGATCTCGGAAAGGCGTGCCGTCCGGCAATTTCGCGCCAGGCGGTATCAAGCGATACGAACTCGCCACGCACCGGGGCTCCCTGCAGCATGAAGCGCTGCAGGCAGTCGTGCTCCGGCGACGGCGCGCCGGCCTTGCTCATTCGTCGATCCGCTTCAGTTGAGCGCTGAATTGAGCGCCTTTTGCGATGTAGCTGTTGACGCCAGCCCGGATACGCGCCACGTCTTCATCGGTGAGTTCGCGGACCACCTTGCCCGGAGCGCCCATGACCACGCTGCGGTCGGGAATCACTTTGCCTTCAGGAATGAGGGCGCCCGCGCCGATCAGACATTCACGGCCGATCCGCGCGCCGTTGAGCACGATGGCCTGCATGCCGATCAGGCTGCCATCGCCGATAGTGCAGCCGTGCAGCATGGCCTGATGGCCGACGGTCACGTATTGGCCGATCGTGAGTGGTTGACCGACATCGGTGTGGAGGACGGCATTCTCCTGGACATTGCTGCCGGTGCCGATGGTGATCGGGTCGTTGTCGCCGCGCAGCACTGCACCAAACCAGATGCTCACGCCGTCGGCGAGCTCGACGCCGCCGAGCACGGTTGCGCTGGGAGCGACCCAGGCGGTCGGTGCGATTTTCGGGAGTCGGTTTTCGATCGAGTAAATGGCCATCATGGTCCCTGTAGACTGAATAGAGGCGCCCGCTGCGCCTTGCGCCAGTGTACCGCCGCAGGCGCAGGCCCAGTCGCTGACACCTGACATGCCGGCGCAAACCGACCGAATTTGCCATGAGACTTGTCGAGCATGCTGGCCTTACTTTCGCATGAAGAACCCTTGCCTGATGACCGCCCCGATGGCGAGATCGGGGCTGCATCCGGTGGGCAAGGCAAGCCATGCCGTGAGCTGCGTGGCGCCGCATTTCTAGCCTGGCGAAAGGCTGAGCCAAGGGCCAAGGCGCAGGCAGCGCTGGACATGGGCAGGCGACTCGCATCGGATTCAATGCT
>CAIKZV010000372.1 GCA_903831925.1 uncultured Burkholderiales bacterium | reverse complement strand
CTTACGAAGCCGAACACAGCGGCCAGACGGTCGAGCAACTGGTCCGACCGACCGGGCTGATCGACCCGGCTGTCACTGTCAGGCCGGCCACGACGCAGGTCGACGATGTACTGTCTGAAATTCATCTTCGGGTTGCCCTTCACGAGCGCGTCCTGGTGACCACGCTGACCAAGCGGATGGCCGAGGATCTGACCGACTACCTGTCAGAGCATGGCGTCAAGGTTCGCTATCTGCACTCCGACATCGATACCGTCGAGCGGGTCGAGATCATTCGTGATCTTCGGCTCGGTGTGTTCGATGTCCTTGTGGGTATCAACCTTCTGCGCGAAGGTCTCGATATTCCCGAAGTTTCGCTGGTGGCGATCCTTGATGCCGACAAGGAAGGCTTCCTTCGCTCGCAACGCAGTCTGATTCAGACCATTGGTCGAGCGGCGCGCAACCTTAACGGCACTGCGATCCTCTATGCCGATCGAATCACTGACTCGATGAAGCAGGCGATCGACGAAACCGACCGGCGTCGCGTGCGGCAGGTCAGCTTCAATACCGAGCACGGCATCGTCCCGAAGGGCGTGATCAAACAGGTGCGGGAAATGATCGACGGCGTTTACGATCCGTCGCATGAAAAGAAGGAATTGAAAGCGGCAGAGGATCGTGCTCAGTACGAATCTCTTGGCGAGAAGGGCGCTGCGCGCGAGCTCAAGCGTCTCGAAAAACTCATGCTCGAACATGCCCGCAATCTCGAATTCGAGAAGGCGGCCCAAGCCCGGGATCAGCTCACACGGCTCAAGGAGCGCGTGTTCGGTTCGGGCGGAAACGACAACGTGGTTCCCTTTCCAGGCGGCAAGGCAGCCTGATCAGGGTCAATCGACCATCAACCTTTTATTGATTCAAGCGCGGAAGAAGACATGGCAAAGCGAGAACCCCTTTCTATGGCAATGAACACCCGTGTGCTGTTCGTGTGCATGGGCAATATCTGTCGGTCGGCGATGGCCGAAGGCGTCTTCAGGCATCTGGTTCGCCAGGCCGGACTTGAAGATGTTGTCAAAGTGTCCTCGGCAGGCACTCATGCCTTTCATGTTGGCGAGGCGCCCGATCGCCGAGCTCAGGCGACGGCGGCCAAGCGTGGCTTTGATATCTCCGACATGCGCGCGCGTCGTGTGAGTGAAAAGGATTTCGATGCATTCGACCTGATCCTTGCTATGGATTGGGACAATCTGGGCTTGCTTCAGCAGATGGCGCCCAAGAAAGATCACCACAAGATTCAGTTGCTGATGCGTTTCGCGACCGAACATGAGTCAGCGACGATTGCCGACCCCTACTACGGCGCTCAGCAGGGTTTTGATCAGGCGCTCGATCTGATCGAAGACGCTTGTGCGGGTTTGCTTGATGTCGCGCGTCGTCGTGCGACCCAGGTGGCTGCTGCCTGATTTGCGTCTGAATTAAAGCGCGGTGGGTCGTCCTCAGTGGCGGCCTGCCGGTTTGCCTCGCCGTCAGTCGCAGTCTGGCTGACAGCCTGGCAGGTCCATGAGTCCGCATGGCCCCATTTGTTGTGCGGATACTCGACAAAAAGAGTCGGCTTTAGGTATTCTCGACTGTCTTACTCGGGTTTACAGGAGCCGACACCATGCGATTGACGACGAAAGGCCGTTTCGCTGTGACTGCCATGATTGACTTGGCCATGCGCCAGCAAAATGGTCCGGTGACGCTTGCCGGCATCAGCCAGCGCCAGAGAATTTCGCTGTCTTATCTTGAACAGCTGTTTGGAAAACTGCGCCGGCACGGCTTGGTCGAAAGTACCCGCGGACCGGGCGGCGGTTACACCCTGG
>CAIKZV010000371.1 GCA_903831925.1 uncultured Burkholderiales bacterium | reverse complement strand
GTGGTCGAACTCGATCACCCGGTGGCAGGCAAGACCCGCGCGATCGGTGCCCCGATCAAATTCTCGCAGACACCCTGTTCGGTGACTCGGCATGCGCCCTCGCTTGGCGAGCACACCCGTGAGGTGCTTGCCGAGCATGGCTATACCGGCGCGCAGATCGATGCGCTGATCGCCGGGGGCGCAGCGCTTCAGGAAACCTGACTCATGCGCGCTGGCCGGTGAGGTGCTAGCCTCACAGGCCAATTCACCTCCACATGAAGGTTCGTCGATGACACACGATCCCTTGCGCGCACCTCAGACTGAGTCGGCCGAAATCGGCAACCCGCAAACCATTCTGGCGCGTGCCGCACAACGCGCCACCGCCAAGGGTCTGAGCTATTTTGGCGACGTCACCCCTGCTGAGGCCTGGGCCCTGCACCAGGCCGGCGCAGCCACCCTCATCGATGTGCGGACCCAGGCCGAGTGGGCTTATGTCGGTCACATCGATGCGGTGCCGCTGGTGCAGTGGCGCGCCTATGGCGCCGAGCAGCCCAACCCCGATTTTCTGGCGCAACTTGGCCAGCATGCGACCACCGACACGCCGGTGATGTTTCTGTGCCGCAGCGGTGTGCGTTCGCAGTCGGCGGCCAACATGGCCACCGCAGCCGGTTACGGCCGCGCCATCAATATCCTCGAAGGCTTCGAAGGCGATCTCGATGATCGCAAGCAGCGTGGCAGCAAAGGCGGTTGGCGCGCCGCCGGTTTACCGTGGGTGCAATCCTGAGCACGCTCGTCTCACCACAGCAGCCCGCGACGGGCGCCCTGCCCGGCTATCCGCTCGCCGCCCGCAACGCCAACATCGCGTCCTTCGAGGTCATGGAGCTGGTCAAACAGGCTCTGGCCCTGGAGCAGCAGGGCCTGCCGATCATCCATCTGTCGATCGGCGAGCCGGACTTCACCGCACCCGAACCGGTGCTCGCGGCGCTCGAACTGGCCGCGCGCTCAGGCCAGACAGGCTATACACCGGCCCTGGGCATCACGCCCTTGCGCGAAGCGATTGCGCGCGACTACGCAAAGCGCCACGGCGTCGCGATTGATCCGCGACGCATCATCATCACTGCCGGTGCTTCGGCGGCGCTCACCCTGGCCTGCTGCGCGCTGGTCGGCGTGGGCGATGAGGTGCTGCTCACCGACCCGAGCTATCCCTGCAACCGGCATTTCGTTGCGGCCTTCGACGGCGTACCGCGCGCAGTGCCGGTCTTTGCCGACACCCGCTTTCAGATGACCGAAGCGCTGCTGGCCGCACACTGGACGCCGGCCACGCGCGGCACCTTGCTGGCCTCGCCTGCAAACCCTACCGGCACCTCGATCCCCTTCGATGAACTCGCACGCATCGTCGCCTATGCCAGGGCGCGCGGCGGTTTCACGCTGGTCGATGAAATCTATCTCGGCCTGACCTATGACGGCGCGCCGCGCACCGCGCTTGAGCTCGGCGACGATGTCATCGTCATCAACAGCTTTTCAAAATACTTCAGCATGACCGGCTGGCGACTGGGCTGGCTGGTTGTACCCCAGGCGCTGGTCGGCGCCTTCGAAAAGCTCGCTCAAAACCTTTTCATCTGCGCCTCGACGCTTGCGCAAAACGCGGCGCTCGCCTGCTTTGCGCCAGAATCCGAAGCGATCTTCGAGGCGCGTCGCCATGAATTCAGGCAGCGTCGGGATGCGATCGTCACTGCGATGACCGCACTGGGCTTCGGTGTCCCGGTGATCCCCGACGGCGCTTTTTATGTGTGGCTCGACTGCAGCCGGTTCGGCGACAGCAGGCTGCTGGCCAAACGACTGCTTGAAGAGGCGCATGTCTCGCTGGTGCCCGGGCAGGACTTCGGCGCCAACGAGCCGGGTCGCTGGATGCGACTGTCCTATGCCAACTCGATGGACAATCTGCTTGAAGCGGCCCGTCGCATCGGCGCGGTCCTGCGCAATGAGCGTTACTGAGGACGCAAATCAGAACGCAACCAAGAACGCAGCCGGGGCGCGACCAGGTCCTGATGGCCTCTCAGATTTCTCCCGAGCCTTGCGAGGCAGTCGCCCCACCCTGACTGCGGTTTTGACCCGACTGCGATGATTCTGCGGCCGGCGCAACCAGACTTGCTTCCCGGCTGCCTTCCCGATTCTCAGGGTCGTTGCGCTGCGCAGAAGGACCCTCGGTCATCTTGGCATCAGCCTGAAGATTGGCTGCCACCGAGGTGGACGCGTCGACAGCGACTGCATCGCCGCGCGGCGGCTTTGCCGCGATCACCAGCTCAGGCGGCAAAGGCTTGCCGGCAGCAGCAGCCGCAATCCGCTCGCGGGCATTGAGCACTTTCTGACCGTATCCGCCGTCGTCCTGCAGGAATGCCGCGCCCACATACGATTTGAGCGCCCCTTCAACCGTCCCTTCGCGCTTCAGATATTCCTTGAGGATATTGCTGCCGACGCGAATATTGGCCACCGGGTCGAAGGCCGCCGGGATGCCGCCGAAGGGCAGAAACTTTTCAGCATGAACCTTCGTCAACACCTGCATCAGGCCCTGGGCGCCGGCCGAACTCTGGGCACGCGGATCGAAACTCGACTCGACCGACATGACCGCCAGGACCAGCATCGGATCGATCTTGGCATCACGAGCCGCCTGATAGGCGTGAAAGACAAACTGGTTGGTGGTCTCGAGCGTGGTGCGGTATCGGGACGCGATGAAGCGCGCGATATTGCTCTGCTCCCGATCAAGGCGCACGGCTGGGGTCGCAGGCAGGACAGACTCGGGCGGCGGGGCATCGACGACAGGCTGCGCAGCACCCTCGGTCGCCGCTTTAGCATCAGACTCGTTGGGCAACGCACTGGCCTGCGCCATCTCACGGCCTGACTGCAACGACGCCAGCATGTCGACAGGCTCGCGATGCGACGCGATGGCCGCCTGCAGCGCCCCTTCACCGCCAAGCGTGCCGTGAACCGCGACGACGACCACCAGCACCATGGCCAGTATCGGTCCTGCAGACCGGACCGATCGTCCAAGTCCGATGAGCGCGACAGTTGTTCTGAAAAGCAGATCGATTCTGCGTTGCTGAGACATCCTTTCTCCTGGCAGCGAAAGCTGCACAAACCGCCACGCATGCTGGCGACCACTCAAACCCCCCACGCCGTGAAGACCGTGGGATGGTGACGGTCATGGACCGTCTGGTGTCGGGCGGAACTTTGACCGCCGCCCGGTTTGGCGCTACTCGGCGCCGGGACTCAACCTATTGGCTGAGGAGACATGACCCGCTGGAACGATCAGCCGAAAGGTTCAGCTTGGGTATTCAGCGACAGGGTCGAAAAAGCCATCGAAGCATTCGCCTGATGGAGGCTGCCGCGCTGCTGGCGTCGTGCAATCTCGGACGGATTATAGCAGCGGCCTGCACACGGTCAAAACCGGGTACGTGCGAAGATCGGCTGTCACTGACTTCCGGTTTGCCTCTTCATGCGATACGTCGATCTGCGCGACTTCATCTCTCAACTCGAATCGCAAGGTGAGTTGAAGCGCATCGCGGCCCCGGTTTCCCCCCGACTCGAGATGACCGAGATCGCCGATCGCACGCTGCGCGCCGAAGGCCCGGCGCTGCTGTTCGAGCGGCCGATCCAGGACGCTCGAGCGTATGCGTATCCGGTGCTGGCCAATCTTTTCGGCACGCCAAAGCGTGTCGCGCTCGGCATGGGCGAAACGTCTGTTGCCGCACTTCGCGAGATCGGCAATCTGCTCGCCTATCTCAAGGAGCCCGATCCGCCGAAAGGACTCAAGGACGCCTGGGACAAGCTGCCGGTACTGCGCCAGGTGCTCAATATGTCGCCTCGCGAAGTCTCGCGGGCGCCGTGTCAGCAGATCGTCTGGGAAGGCGATCAGGTCGACCTGTCGCGGCTTCCGATCCAGACCTGCTGGCCGGGCGATGTCGCCCCGCTGATCACCTGGGGGCTGGTCGTGACCCGCGGCCCGGCGCGCACCCGCCAGAATCTGGGGATCTATCGGCAACAGGTGCTCGGGTCCAATCAGACCATCATGCGCTGGCTCGCCCACCGTGGGGGCGCGCTCGACTTCCGTGATCATGCCGTGGCTCATCCAGGCCAGGCGTTCCCGATCTCGGTGGCGCTCGGCTGTGACCCAGCCACGATCCTGGGCGCGGTCACGCCGGTCCCCGATACCTTGTCCGAATACCAGTTCGCCGGACTTTTGCGCGGTGCGCGCACCGAGCTCGTCAAGTGCCTGGGCAATGAGCTGCGCGTGCCGGCCAGCTCCGAGATCGTGCTCGAAGGCAGTATCCGACCCGACCCCGATGGCGCACTCACACGCGAGCATGGCCGTCGCCTTGGGTTCAAGGGGGAGCCGCCTGCACGGGCCTTCACCGGCTGGGAAATGGCCCTCGAAGGTCCTTATGGCGATCACACCGGCTACTACAACGAACAGGACTGGTTCCCGGTATTGACCATCGACCGGATCACGCTGCGTGAAGGTGCGATCTACCACTCGACCTACACCGGCAAGCCGCCGGATGAGCCGGCCATCCTGGGCGTGGCGCTCAACGAAGTGTTCGTACCGATATTGAGAAAGCAGTTCGCAGAAATCGTCGATTTCTATCTGCCACCCGAAGGCTGCTCCTATCGGATGGCGGTGGTGTCGATGAAAAAGCAATACCCCGGCCATGCCAAGCGGGTGATGTTCGGGATCTGGAGCTTCCTGCGCCAGTTCATGTACACCAAGTTCATCATCGTGGTCGACGACGACATCGATGTGCGCGACTGGAAGGAAGTCATCTGGGCGATCACCACACGGGTAGACCCTTTGCGCGACACCACGCTCGTCGATCGCACACCGATCGACTATCTCGACTTTGCCTCGCCGATCTCCGGGCTGGGGTCGAAGATGGGCATCGATGCCACCGGCAAATGGCCCGGCGAAACCGATCGTGAATGGGGCAGCCCGATTGCGATGTCGAAAGAGGTCAAAGCCAGGGTCGACAGCCTGTGGGGCGAACTCGGCATCGGCTGACCCCTGGTCGGCTCACGCCTCGACTTTCAGTGATGCTCAGCCGTTGGCGTAGATCCACTTCATGAGCGCGTCCTGGGCCGGCGAGGAGCCCTCAGCGCGCGGGCCGTTGATCATCATCACCACGGCGTAGCGGCGCCCCGATGCGGCATCGATATATCCGGCGATGCTGCGCACGTCATTGAGGCTGCCAGTCTTGATCCAGGCGTTGCCCGCGACCGGATCGGTCTTGAGCCGACTCTTCATGGTGCCGTCGACGCCGACCACCGGCAAAGACTGCAGGAACACCGGCGCATCCGGGCTTTGCGAGGCATCGATCAGCACGCGCGCAAGCGTCAGCGGCGCAATCCGCTCCTGACGCGACAGCCCGGACCCATTGTCGATCACGATTTCGGGCGAACGCAGGCCACGCTTTTCGAGCCAGGCGATGATGACCTTGCGTGCACGATCGAGTGTGGCCGGTCGCCGTCGGGGCAGATCGGTCGAGGTCTGCAGCATGAGCTGCCGGGCCATCACGTTGTTGCTGTACTTGTTGATGTCCTTGACGACATCACCCAGCGTTCGCGGCGACGTCCACTGCATCAGCACCGGCAGGCGAGGATCAGTCCGCCGCTCGATCACCGCACGGCCATCCCACACACCACCCGCCGCGCGCCATGCGCTGGCGAAGAATGCCTGGATGAACTGTCGGTGATTGAGCACTGCCGTCATGGTCGACTGCTCGCCACACGCGCTGGAATAGCTTCCCGCCACCCGGATCAGCGGCTTTTGCTCGGTACCCGAATCACGAATCGCCAAACCGGCGACGCCGTTTCGACACGGACCGCCCAGCACCCTGACCTCGTCGATGACGCCGACATCAGCCAGCGGCGGATCGAGGTCGATCGCAAGACCGGAGGACTGCGGCCTGACGGTGACCTTGGTCGCCTTGAAATTCATCATGGCGGCATAGGGCCTGACGTTATAGGGCTGCGATGGGTCACCATCGAATTTCTCGGTCGACTCGTCGCCAATCTCGTAGAGCGAATCGTCGATCACGAGATTGCCCCGGATGACCTTGAGTCCGAGGGCGCGCAGTCGCGAGACCATCTCGACCATGTCTTCGATCACCAGCTTCGGATCGCCACCGCCGCGCAACACCAGATCACCGTCGAGGACGCCATCGTCGATCGAACCGCGGATCAGGATCGGCGTATGCCAGCGGTAATTTGCACCCAGCAAGGACAAGGCCGCATAAGTCGTCACCAGCTTCATGGTCGAAGCCGGATTGAAAGCGAGCGTTTCGTTGTAAGCGATCAGCGGCTGGCCGCCGTCGAGCGGCAAGGCCACCACGCCGTATTCACCCGGCGCAATCGCCGCCGCACGAAGTGCGCTCGCCACCGTTTGCGGTACCGGCTGAGACCGGGCGGGCAGGCCGATCGAGACAGCCGATGCCAGCGCGAGAGTCTGTATGAAAAGCCTGATGTTCATGATCTGAGATGATCTCATGCGGCCTGATCTTGGCAGACCGACCATCTATCGGAGCGACCCACAATGAAACTGAAAGACAAGGTGGCACTCGTCACCGGCGGGGCACAGGGCATTGGCCTGGCCTGCGCAAAGCAATTTCTGGCCGAAGGTGCCCTCGTGGCGATCGTCGACATCAACGCTGCGCAAGGCGCTCAGGCCCTCGCTGAACTGGGGCCCGACAAGGCACTCTTCATTGCCGGCGATGTTGCAGACAGCCGTCTGGCCGCCGACGCGGTCAGTCAGACGCTGGCCCGCTTCGGTCGCATCGATGTCCTGCTGAACAACGCCGGCATCACCCACGCAGCCGAGTTTCTCGATCTTGAGGTCGCCGATTTCGATCGCGTGCTGGCTATCAACCTTCGATCGTATTTTGTGTTCGGTCAGGCGGTCGCACGCCATATGGTCAAGACCGGCACTCGCGGCTCGATCATCAACATGTCGAGCGTCAACGCCATCCTGGCGATCCCGAATCAGGTGCCTTATGTGATCTCCAAGGGCGGCGTCAATCAGCTGACCAAGGTGATGTCGGTCTCACTGGCAGTGCATGGCATTCGTGTGAATGCAATCGGCCCCGGCACGATTGCCACCGAACTGGCTCGAAAGGCCGTGATGGGATCGCCGGCGGCCGAGCGCACGATCATGTCGCGCACACCGCTCGGGCGTCTGGGCGAACCCTCAGAGGTGGCCACCGTGGCCACCTTTCTGGCCAGCGACGATGCCTCGTATCTCTCAGGCCAGACGATCTACCCGGATGGCGGACGCCTCGCGCTGAACTACCTCATGCCGACCGACTGACCCGATCGCCTCAGCGACATCGGCAAACTGCCGCCGAACTGGGCGAGCGCCACCCCGGTCATGGTCACCAGCGCGCCGAGGATCTTGATCAGGGTAAATCGCTCATCGATCGCAAACCAGGCGATGACCGCTGCGACCGGGGGCATGAGGTACATCAGGGGTGCGGTGCGGGCCACGCCACGCACACCGTTGACCCATCCCCAGGTCAGCCATCCGAAAAACGCGGACACCATGGTCGACCACAGCAGCATGCCCCAGTGCAGCGGCGACAGCACCAGCCAATCGACCCGAGCGGCAAAGGGCAGCGTGCCGAGCAGGATCAGCGGCGCCCCGGCGAGCGTGGCATAGCTCATCACCACGACCGAACCATGGCGCTCGATCAGCGGCTTGCTGGCCACGGTGTAGTACGAGAACAGGCTGCACGCCGCCAGCAGGAACAGATCGCCACCGGTCGCTGCCCAACTGCCCGCGAGCAGCTTTTCCGACAGGAACACCAGCACGCCGACCAGCGCGACACCCACACCGGCAACCTGCGTCGGACGCAGCACTTCGATCCCCGACCAGCGCAGAATGATCAGCGTGAAAACCGGGCCGCATGCCAGGATCAGTGAACTCGAAAACGCGGTTGACCAGTGCACCCCGAAGTTCACCATGCTCACATGGACGGTATGCCCCAGCAAACCGAGTCTGGCCAGATCGAGCAGGTCGGCGCGCTCAGGCTTCGGCCAGCGCACGCCATAGCGCCACAGCAGCAGCGCGACCGCACACGCCGACAGCACCAGATAGCGCGCAAAGAGATAGCCGGCCGGCGTTGTCACGCTGTAGACCGACTTCATGAGCGCGAAGTTGGCCCCCCACACGACCACGGTTGCGAACCCGACCCAGAAAGCCCACCTCAGCGTCGCCGGCGAGACGCTCACTCGAAATACTCCACACGTTTCGGCGGGAAAAGCCAGTCGGCCGCTGCGACCATCCTGCGCCTTGCCGAGCTCTCCTTTCGCAGGATCGGCAGCGCCCGAAAATCGAAGTCCGTGATCCGACTGATCCGCTCGGACAGGTCGGCATCGGTGAGCGCGGCCTCGGCAAAGAACTCGCGCATGGCAAGATTCCAGTCGGGCTTGTTGCCCCAGTAATGGATGATCGAGTCGTCGCAGGGCGTCAGCCTCGCGCCGCTGGCCAGCGCAAGCGAAAACGAAAACTGCTCGATGAGCCGGCGGGTACAGGGCGTGGCGCACAAGGCATCACACAACTCGAGCGTGCGCGCGATGTCGTCTCCAGCACTGACGGCCGGCAAGCCGATCACACCGGCATTCCACATCTCGGTCTGATCGTCGATCCTGATGCCGCTGAAGGTCTTCCCGTGCAAGACCGCCCACATCGCCTTCTCGGTACTGCTCGCCCGCTGGCTGAGCCGTGACTCGAGCCGATGCATGACCGTTGCGCCGCGGGCCAATACCGACGAAAGGGCTGTCAGATCACCGGCAAGAAAGGTGTCGGAATCGACGTAGAGCAGATCACGACCGCTGATGCCGGCAACCATCTCGATTGCCTTGATCTTGATCCGCCAGAAAAAGCCGGAATCGCCCCGCCATTGGCTCATCAGTGCCTCATCGATCGGCAAGAGCTCGATCCGCGCGCCGAATTGCGCATAAAAACGGGGGGCGTCAGTCAGCACAAAGACCCGGTCGATGCCAGGTCGGGCCAGGAAACTGAGGATCGAGAACGCGGCCTGGTAATGGTTTTCGAGCCTTGTTCCAAACGACAGGAGCAGCAGATCCACCCGATTTCCTTATCTCGCCAGTCGGCGTACGTTGGGGTATGACTTGAAAAAGCCGACTCGGGACGGTATCATTAGCACTCGCAAGCGGTGAGTGCTAACAATTTCCGCGCCGTTCGGAATCAGCAGACAGTGAATAGCCTGCCGTTTATACCTTCTGCTTGCGCCGCTTTCTGCGTGTCGTTCTTCGGCCGCTTTCGGCAAATCCCTTCAACAGCCTTGTTCAATCAAGTTATCAGGAGCCCTTTCTCATGAAGCTTCGTCCTTTGCACGATCGCGTCATCATCAAGCGTCTCGACAATGAGCGTAAGACCGCATCCGGCATCTTCATCCCCGACAATGCAGCCGAAAAACCCGATCAGGGCGAAATCCTGGCCGTGGGCAACGGCAAAGTGGGCGACGACGGCAAGATCCGTCCGATGGCCGTCAAGGTCGGCGACAAGGTTCTCTTCGGCAAGTACTCGGGCCAGACCGTCAAGGTCGACGGCGACGAGCTGCTCGTGATGCGCGAAGAAGACATCATGGCCGTGGTTGAGT
>CAIKZV010000370.1 GCA_903831925.1 uncultured Burkholderiales bacterium | reverse complement strand
CAGCGCCTCGGCCTGCCGATCCAGTTGCGTCTCGAGCACAAGCAGTTGCGACGCCAGACGGCTCGCCTGCTGCTCGATATCGCCGACAGCCGTCGCTGAATCATGGGCCGCAACAAAGGGCGTGATGTCGCCAGGATCGGGTGCCGCCTCGAGCGCCGCGCGCGCCTCGATCAGGGCGCGTTCGGACCGCTCGCTTGCGACGGACAGTTCGGTGCGGCGGGTCTCGAGGTCGCGGCGAACCGCAAGCGCACGCCTTGCTTGCGCCATTGCAGCGCGCGACGGCACCAGGGTGGCGACACCGCAGACCGCCGCGCCGGGTGGCGAAGGCTGCGCTCCATCGATCGCCGCGAGCGCTTGCTGCAGCAGACGGTGTGCGGCAGCCGCATCGCTTTGCAGACGGGCCGACGATGCGCAGGCAAGCTGAAATGCGTCGAGTCGGCCGGCAAGCTGAGCCACCGCCTGCGCCGTATCGAGATCGGCGGTGCTTGCGGGCAAGGCCGCAAGCGCTTCGCGACAGCGACTCAGGCGATCCCGCTCGCGAATCAGGGTCAAGCCGGTTTGCTCGAGGGACTGCAGCCAGACGGCGAGTTGGGACTGGGCATCATCGGCAAGCTCCGGCACATCAGCGAGATCGCTCAGTTCGCGGGCCACCGCGGCGCTGCGCGCGACCTGCGGCCCAAGGCTGAGCAGCCGCTGGACCTGGGCGAGTCGCGCTCGCCGTGATCGCCATTGCGTCTCGATCTGGAGCAGGTCGGTTTGCGCCTGATCGAGCGAATCGCGCAGGGTCTGCCACTGACGCGGCGCCACAACCGCATCGCGCGCCGCCTGTTGACTTGCATCGAGTTCGATCAGGGCGGCATTGAGCGATGGCAGTTTGCCGCGCGGCACGAACAGCGCATCGGCCTGGGCCTGCAGACTGGCCGAGACCGCCCTCAGGCGCTGAATGCCGCTGGCCGCTTCAAAGAGCGTGGCACCCAGTTCACTGGCTGATTCGAGCAGCGAGCGGCCACCAAGACGAAGTTGCGCGCTGCCCAGCGAATGCATCAACTCGAATCGCCGGGCATCGACGCCACCAAGCAAGGCATCGATGCTTGCCTGATCGATGAGTCGCTCGGGATGCTCACGGCCGGTGGCGGGATCGAATTCGTAGAGCGTCTGACGCGCACCCTTGCGACGCATCACCGCGCGCGAGCCCTTGTTATCAGACAGCACAGCACCCACCCGCAAGGCGGAATAATCGCGTCCGAAATGGTCCTCGGTTCTTATCGGAAAACCGAACAGCAGCGCTGTGATCGCCCTCATCGCAGTGCTCTTGCCGCGTTCGTTCGGCCCGTAAACCAGATGCAAGCCGGATGTGCTCCGTTCGAAATCGATGATCGCCCCATTGAAGGGACCATAGGCCTTGAGATGCAGCGACGCGATCTTCATGGCGTATCGGCGCCGAGCCGATCGAGCAGCAAGGCTTCAGCCTCGCGCATCAGCGCTGCAAGCATGTCGGGGTCTTCGAATCCGATCGACTGCGGGCCGATCCGCAGGCTCGAAGGCAATCGCACCAGCACATCATTGAGCGAATCCTGGGCAAAGGTCCTGAGGCTGTCAGGCTCGGCCTGAAGCGTCTGACTCAAGCGCCAACAGGCCAGCAGCGGGTCATCGTCGGGCCGGCCGACGGGCGATTCGACAGAAGACGACCTCGGCGCCCGACTGCGCACGCGGATTTTCTCGACCCAGGCCGAGCCGCCCGACGCGGCATCGGCCAATTGCCGCAGATCGGCACCGACCTCGTCGGCGCGTGCAGCGAGTCGTTCATGCAAAGGCCCTGTACCGACGATCTGCAGACGCCACGCCGAGAGCCGACCCGCCGCTGCATCATGGGCCTCGCGCATCAGGGCCTGTGCAGAGCGACGCCATTCGGCGATGTCGCTCAAACCGTCGATCGGCAGATCGATGACCGCCCATCGAACCACATCGAGTGCAACCGCTTCGGTGCGCATGTCACCGGCCTCGACGCTGATCAGTTCACAGCCCTTGGCACCGGTCTCGCCGGCGTGCCTGCCCTGGGGATTGCCGCAGTAGACAATCCGCGGGAATTCGGCCTGCAGCACTTCCCGGGCGTGCACATGGCCCAGCGCCCAATAGTCGTAGCCGCGCGAACGCAGCATGTCGAGCGAGGTTGGCGCATAAGGGTCGTGTGCGGCATAGCCGGCCAGGCTGGTGTGCAGAACCCCGATGTTGAAATAGCCAGGCACCGGATCAGGATAGGTGGCGGCGAGGTCCTGAGGCGTGGCGCGCTCGGAAAAACTGCGGCCATGCAGGGCAACACGCAGGTCATCGCGCAGAAAGCTTTGGGGCCTGTCGGCATCAAAGACATGGACATTGTCGGGAAGCGTCAGCGCTCGGGTCACCTCGCTGGCGGCATCGTGGTTGCCCCGTTTGAGATAGACGGTGATTCCGGCACGCTCGAGCACGCGCATCTGCGAGTTGAAGAACAGGCCGGTGTTCATGTCGCGCCAGTCGCCATCGAAGATGTCGCCGGCAACAACAAGGAAATCGACATGTCGACTGACCGCCAGGTCGACGAGATTGACCAGCGCCTGACGGGTTGCACCGCGCAGCGCAGCAAGCGGCGCACCGGGATAGCGCTCGAGTCCGTCAAGCGGACTGTCGATGTGCAGATCGGAACAGTGGATGAATTTCACGACGCGTCAAACCCGGGGGATCGGATGATGATGCCATGGACGTGGCTCAGAACTTGAGCCACTGGAATTGCCATGGCGCCAGGCGCTGCAGGAATGATCGTGCTCAGAGTCGCGACCCGTCCGCGCGATAAACTCTCCAGGGTCGCTCAGTCGACGCCAACGTTCGAATAACCTGTGCCGCATAAAAAGGGGAAGCACCATGGTCCGAAAACTGATTTTTCTGGCATTTGCCATTGCTCTGACCGCCTGCAGTTCGCTCTCCGACATGATGGGCACGAAGCCACCAGCCATGTTGTCCAATGGCACACTGGTCGGCCCGGGCGGCATGTCGCTCTATACCTTCGACCGTGATGTCGCGGGCACCGGCAAGAGCGCCTGCATCGGACCTTGCGCGACCAACTGGCCACCGCTGATGGCCACCCCTGACGCCAAGCCGGTCGGCGAGTGGACGATCTTGACCCGCGACGACTCGACCCGCCAATGGGCCTACAAGGGACAGCCGCTCTACTACTGGTCGAAGGACGCCAAGCCCGGGGACCGCACCGGCGACGGATTCAATAATCTCTGGAAGCTCGCACGCCCCTGACCGATCCGTGAAAACAGCCTATATCTCGCACGCAAGCTCGATGCGCCACGAGATGGGCGCGGGCCACCCCGAATGCCCGCAGCGCGTGTCGGTGATCGCCGATCGGCTTCTGGCGCGGGGTCTGCTTGATGTCATGGAAAGCTTCGAGGCGCCGTCGGCCACGATCGAGCAGCTTGTCCTCGCCCACGACCCGACCTATGTCGAGCAACTGATTGCCCTGTCCCCGGCGACCGGCTATCGGCAACTCGATCCCGACACCGCCATGAATCCGCATACGCTCGATGCCGCGATGCATGCGGCCGGCGCCGCGGTGCTGGCCACCGACCTGGTCGGGCGGGGCGGGTTCAGGCGGGCCTTCTGCAATGTG
>CAIKZV010000369.1 GCA_903831925.1 uncultured Burkholderiales bacterium | reverse complement strand
GCCGTCACCGCCTTTCCCGACCTGAGTTGCCTGGTGAACAACGCCTCGCGATTCGAACCCGACACGCCGGCCACCTTCAGCTTCGCCGCGCTCGATAGCCATCTGCGGCCCAATCTGGCTGCCCCGGTGCTGCTCGCGCAGTTGCTGCATGCAAGGCTTGCCGTCGCACATCCTGCCCTTGAACCACCGCCAGTCCCGGGTGTAGTGATCAATCTGCTCGATCAGAAACTCGACAATCCCAATCCCGATTTCTTTTCCTACACCCTGACCAAGGCCGGTCTGCTCGCCGCCACCCACATCATGGCCATGGCCTTTGCGCCCGTGCTGCGCGTGGCCGGCGTGTCGCCCGGCATCACCCTCAAATCGGGTGACCAGAGCGACGAGGGCTTCGCCGCTGCCCATGCCAGAACGCCGCTTGGCCGCTCGTCGTGCCTGTCCGATGTGGTCGATGCAGTGGTCTATCTGACTGACGCCAGCGCCATCACCGGCGTCAACCTGCTCGTCGACGGCGGCCAGCATCTGCTGCCGCTGGCGCGCGATGTGATGTACCTCACCCCCGACCGTCTATGAGCTACCTGCTCGATCCGCGCCTGGCCGATTGCCAGCGCATCTTTCTGACCGACTACGCGATCGATGTCTCGATCGGCTTTCATGCCGCCGAACTCGCCGCCCCGCAGCGGCTGCTGATCAATGTCGACCTCTTCGTGCCGCGCAGCCTGTCAACGCCGCTCCATGATCATCGCGACGAAATCCTTGATTACGATTTCGTTCGCATCGAACTGGCCAGGCTCGCCGGCTCGCGTCACTTCAATCTTCAGGAGACGCTGATCGAAGGCATCGTCGGCATCTGCCTGGCCCAGCCGGCGGTGCGGGCGGTGCGCGTGAGCACCGAGAAGCCCGATGTCTATCCCGATTGCCGCTCGGTCGGCATCGAAGTCTTCCGATTCCGGGACACCGCCTGATGAGCACCGTCGACAAGGTCGAGCGCGAGCGCAACAAGCTGCACAAGCGACTGTGCCGTCAGGTGGGCGAGGCAATCGCCGATTTTTCGATGATCGAGCCGGGCGACAAGGTGATGGTCTGCGTCTCGGGCGGCAAGGACAGCTATGCCCTGCTCGATCTGCTGCTCACACTGCGCGCAAGGGCGCCGGTGCCCTTCGAGCTCATCGCGGTCAATCTCGACCAGAAGCAGCCCGGCTTTCCCGAGCATGTGCTGCCCGACTATCTGCGCGCCCTCGATGTGCCTTTTCACATCGAGAACCAGGACACCTATTCGATCGTCAAGCGGGTGATCCCCGAGGGTCGCACGATGTGCTCGCTGTGCTCGCGCCTGCGTCGCGGCATCCTCTATCGGGTGGCCGACGAACTCGGCGCCACCAAGGTTGCGCTTGGCCATCATCGCGACGACATCCTCGAGACCTTCTTTCTCAACCTGTTTTTCGCAGGGCAGTTGAAGAGCATGCCGCCCCGGCTGGTCTCGGACGACGGCCGCCATGTGGTGATCCGCCCGCTTGCCTATGTCAAGGAAGCCGATCTGAGCGCCTATGCCAGGTGGCGCGAGTTTCCGATCATTCCGTGCACGCTGTGCGGCTCGCAGGAAAACCTCAAGCGTCGCGAAGCCAAGCTGATGCTGCGCGACTGGGAAAAGCGCTTTCCGGGTCGTGTGGAAAATATTTTTTCTTCGCTCTCGCGTGTCACACCGTCGCACCTGATGGATCGCAATCTCTTTGACTTTGCCGCCGCGGTGGCCGATGGCGTGCCGAGCACCGACGGCGACATCGCCTTCGATGTCGACCCCGTGCTCGAGGCGCCGGCATTTCCTATGTTCGCGCCGGCCGAATTGCAGGACGGATCGGGAGGGGGATTACCGGGCGGCGTGCGAGCCTCGTTTACGATTGCGCGTGAGCCGGCATCCTCTGCGCCGGCATCCTCTGCGCCGGCATCCTCGGAAAGCAGCAGCGGTTTTCGACCGAGCCCGAGCGATTCGGAACAGACCGAATCCGAGCAGAACTGAGTTGAACTGAACCGAGCGCCACGGCACCGAGCGACCCTTTGCAGATCAGCCGCCTTTCCAAGATCCTTTTCGTCTCCTGGCGCTACGGCCTCGACGAGATCGCCGCCTCCGGCGCGCAAGCCACCTACGGCTCGCGCTGGATGCTTGGCGCGATCCGCGTCATGCGCATGGGCCGGCGGCTGGACGCACCGCGCGGCGCGCGGCTGCGCATGGCGCTCGAAGCCCTCGGCCCGATCTTCGTGAAGTTCGGACAGGTGCTCTCGACCCGGCGCGATCTGCTGCCGCCCGATGTCGCGGATGAGCTCGCGCAACTGCAGGACAACGTCCCGCCTTTCGATTCGACGCTCGCGATTGCCGAAATCGAGCGCGGCCTCGGACGCACGATCGACCAGGTGTTTGCCGAGTTTGATGCCGAGCCGGTCGCCTCTGCCTCGATCGCGCAAGTGCACTTCGCCCGCCTGCACGACGGCACCGAGGTCGCGGTCAAGGT
>CAIKZV010000368.1 GCA_903831925.1 uncultured Burkholderiales bacterium | reverse complement strand
AGTAATCGAGATCATGATGGTCGAGCGCGTACTCGAGGGTGTGAAAAATCGCATCCGCAAACCCCCAGGTGCCCCAGCCGGTCTGCTTCGGATCGGGCACGAGCTGCACATGGTCGCGCTCGATCGAGAAGTCCCGGCGCTTGGTGAAGTCGTGATGGATGACGACCGGATAAGGCCGCAGGGCATCTGCCAGCTGGGCGACTGTGGTGTCCGGCTGCTGCGAGGACATCAATCCGAAAACGATGCGGGGCGCTCGTGCGCGAGGCGACGGCACGATCACCTGGAGTCGGGGGGGCGGCGCCGCAGGCCGGTTGTGGGCCGATGGCGCAGGTTCGCGGGCCGTCGGTGCGAGCCCGGCAAGCGGATGCAGCGTGGCCGGCTGTCGCACGCGTTCAATCGCCCTTTGTCGCATGGGTGAGTCGGGGTCGTCAGCAAATTTGCGCGCAAAGAACCGCCCGCTGGCCACGATCCGATCAAAGTCGTTTGCTTCGATCCAGCGCGGGCTGCCGCTCTCTGTGAAGGCATTGACCGCATGGTTCGATGGGCCGATCGCGAAACCTGAATTGCCCAGCAGCGTCGCAAACAGGGTTTCATCAACCAGATAGAGGCGCCGGATAAAGCCGAGCATCGACTCGTCATGGCTGCGTCCGACCAGGTATTCGCAGACCTCCCGACGGGCTCCGAAAAACACGCCACCGATCATTGGTTTCAGGCGGGAATCAAAGGGATGCGGACCGAGCGCGCCATCGCGCGCCATCCGCGTCAGCATTAGCCCGGCCCGCGCCGGCAGTCCGAGTCGTGGCGCACCGGGTCCGTCCAGACGTCTGAGCACCGACAGCGCCCCGCGCTGGACCAGCTCCGACTGATCATCGAAATACCAGTGCCGCACCCGCCGAAGCAGGCGAAAGCGTTGCGATGTGCCCGGCGCGAAGGTCCGATAGCCGAAGGTCATCAGCAGATCGTCATCCTCGTCCAGGCGCAGCAGATCGATATGCGCCTGCGCAGAGCTCGACTTGATGAAGGCTTCGAATTCGGCCAGCGGCCGGATCGGCAGACAGGTCGGACTCAGCAGCTGGAAGTAGTCGAAGTCATAGCGGCGCAAGGCCTCGGCGAGGGTATGAAAGATCGCCTCTGAAAAGCCCCAGGTGCCCCAGCCTGTGCCACGCGGATCGGCAATGGTGTGCGCATTGGGCGCGCGCACCCCGAAATCGGCGCGCTTGCTGAAGTCATGGTGGATCAGCACCGGATGTGGCGCGAGGAGTCCGGCAAGCTGCTCGACCACCGCCGGCGACTGGGTCGCGGACATCACCGCAAAGACGCAACGCAGGGCCATGAGCATTTCCCGAAAGACACTGAACCGAGTCTATCGGGCGATACGCGCGGCAGGCAGCGAAGCTGCCGCGAAGGGCCATCGGGAGCCGACCCGGGGGTCAGGCTCCTACGACGGCGCGGTGACGCTGGCGATCAGAGCCAGTAGACGATCACGTAGAGCAGCAGCCAGACCACGTCCACGAAATGCCAGTACCAGGCGGCACCCTCGAACGCGAAATGATGGTCAGGCGTGAAGTGACCCTTGAGGATCCGGATCAGCACCACGGTCAGCATGATCGCGCCGATGGTGACGTGAAAGCCGTGAAACCCGGTCAGCATGAAGAAGGTCGAACCGAAGATGCCGGAGGTGAGCTTGAGATTCAGCTCGGTGTAGGCATGGATGTATTCCATCACCTGCAGACCCAGGAAGGTCGCACCCAGCGCAATTGTGGCGACCATCCAGAAGATCAGCGAGCTGCGACGGTTGTCCTTGAGCGCATGGTGAGCAATCGTCAGGGTGATGCCGGAGGTCAGCAGCAGGGCGGTATTGATCGTCGGGATCGGCCAGGGACCAACCTTGCCAAAGCCCGAGATGGTCCCGGCCGGCCCGATGTGAGGCCAGGCAGCGCTGAAGTTGGGCCACAGGAACTGCTTGTGATCAAGGTCGCCGAGCCAGGGCATGGAAATCGTGCGGGCATAGAACAGCGCGCCGAAGAACGCCCCGAAGAACATCACCTCGGAGAAGATGAACCAGGCCATGCTCCATCGAAAGGAACTGTCGACCAGGCTGTTGTACTGGCCCGCCTCGGATTCACCTGCCACCGCGCTGAACCAGCCAGTCAGCATGTAGAAGAGCACGCAGAAACCAATCAGCAGAAACCACGGACCCCAGGACTGATGGTTCACGGTACCGACCGCGCCAAAGCCCGAGAACGCCATGGCAATCGAGCCCACCATCGGCCACTTGGAGGGGGACGGCACGAAATAGTAGGGTGCCGAGTCGTGCGCAGCAGCGCTCATGATTGAGTCTCCATCAGAATTCGATTGGGGATGCAGCCGGAATTCGCTGCTCCGGGGTAATGCAACCGGTGTCTCATGCCACCACCAGTTTGACGATCAGCACAAGCCCGACCACGAAAGCCGCCGCCAGCGCCACGCCGACGCCGATCACCATGACCGGGTTAAGGCTCGAGACATCGCGCTGATGCGCCGCCCGCCCGCGCACGCCGAAAAACGACGCGCCCACCGCTTTGATGGTCGAGACGAGGCCGGCTTTCGGCGGATTCGGGGTGACCTGATCGACCATCAGATCTCTCGCCCCGCAACAGACAGACGCACCTGCGGCAACTGCGGCTGCATGCCGGCGCCCACCTCGAAAAAGGTGTAGGACAAGGTAATCGTGCTCACATTGGCCGGCAGCTTGGGGTCAACCATGAAGACCACCGGAAACCGGCGGGTTTCATTCGGACCGAGCGTCTGCTGGCGAAAGCAGAAGCACTCGATCTTGCGGAAGTGCTCGGCTGACACCGCCGGAGCGTAACTGGGAATCGCCTGTCCGGACATTTCGCGGGACTGGCCATTGATCAGCTCATAGTCGATCGTGACCAGCTCGCCGGGATGTACATCGATCGAACGACGCTCGGGCTTGAACTGCCAGGGGCCCTGATGGTTGGCATCAAATTCGACCGTGACCGTCCGACTGGTATCGACCTGGGTATTGCGAGCGATTTCGGCGTTGCCCGACTCCTCTCGCGTCAGGAAATTGACCCCGGTGATCTCGCAGATCTTCTTGTAGATCGGGATCATTGCGAACCCGAATCCGAACATCAGCGTGGCCAGCACGCACAGCTTGGCAAGCGTCGTCAGGTTCAGACGGCGGGCGCGCTCGGGAGCGGGTGGCAGCGGCGTCATCCGAACATCACCCGGTTGGCGATCACGCCGATGAAGAAGATCGCCACGATCGACAACAGCACCAGCGCAGTCCGCAGATTGGCGGACTTGCTGGAACTGGACGGTGAGTTATCGGTCATGTCGTGCAAGGGAAAGAACTTACTTGACCGTCGGGGGCGTCTCGAAGGTGTGGAAAGGCGCCGGCGACGGCAGCGTCCACTCGAGGCCCTGCGCATTTTCCCAGACCTGCGGCGTGGCTTTGCGTCCGCCACGGATGCACTTGAGCACCGTGTAGAGGAAGATCAGCTGCGACAGCCCGAAGCCGAAGGCGCCGATCGAGGCAACCATGTTGAAGTCGGCAAACTGCATCGGATAGTCGGCATAGCGACGCGGCATGCCGGCCAACCCGAGGAAGTGCATCGGGAAAAAGGTGACGTTGAAGGTAATCAGCGAGGCCCAGAAGTGGAACTTGCCGAGCGACTCGTCATACATGTGCCCGGTCCATTTCGGGATCCAGTAATAGGTGCCGGCGAACAGCGCAAAGAGTGAGCCGGCCACCAGCACATAGTGGAAGTGGGCCACCACGTAATAGGTGTCCTGCAGCTGCTGGTCGATCGGCGCCAGCGACAGAATCAGACCGGTGAATCCGCCCATGGAGAAGACGAAGAGAAAGCCCACCGCGAACAGCATGGGCGTTTCGAAGGTCATCGAACCGCGCCACATGGTGGCGATCCAGT
>CAIKZV010000367.1 GCA_903831925.1 uncultured Burkholderiales bacterium | reverse complement strand
GGCTGATCAGGATCGGTTGACGGTGATCACCTGATTGCTCGCTCGCGACGCTCGCTCACACGCACACGCAAACGCAAACGCACACGCACACGCATCAAAGGCCGACGATGTCGCCCTGCAATCGGGCAGGGCAGCGCAGCCGCCTGCCTCGCTGATGCAGTGCCCAGCGCAACAACCACCCACGCCGACAGTGCCAAGGCTCCGACTCAAGCGCGGCGTGTCTGGCCGCTGCGCCGACAGGGCTTCGCTTTCAGACTCTGCCAAGGCACAAACGGATCCCGCGGCTGACTGTTTTGACGATGCCGCTCCGCCTCGCCTGGGTATCACACCGAACCGGATCTCCTTTCAATTGACCCTTCAACTCGGGAGTTCACGATGAGTTTAAAGACAAATGTATTGGGCGCCTCGATCGCCGCACTCTGCCTGGCCGCCTCGCCGGCCGACGCAGGCGTCGTCTCCTTCAGCAGCATTGTTGGCGCCTGGAGCAATGCCAGCCCGTCTTCGAGCATCGATTTCAACTCGGGGGCGGGAACGTCGCTTGCCCGGGTCAGATGGGGAGGAACAACATTCGCCAACGACAGCGGCTACGACTTTCTGGCCGTCCCGGGCACCACCAGTGTCACCGTCCCACCGTCACCGTCCTCGATCTTCGATCTCGGAACCTTCACGCACATCAACAATCCAATCAGCGGCAACTCGATCGACTCGATCAGACTGACCGTCAACACAAATGTCGCGATCGACAGCGTCAGTCAGGGCAATCTGCAATTCGTCTTCGACTTCTTTCATGACGAGACGCCTAATGGCGCGAACCCCTGCCAATACGGTGGCAACAACAACCAGGGCGTCAACATCAACGGTTGTGCCGACCGGGTCACCACCGCCTACAACACCCTGTCGCAGACTTTCACGGTTGGCTCCGACATCTACACCATCGATGTGCTGGGCTTCAAACTCGGGAACAACCCGGCGGTCAATGAATTTTTCACCAAAGAAGATTTCATCAACGACGCCACCCTGCAGGCTCAGGTCAAGTTGCGCAGCGAGGTCAATGTGCCCGAGCCTGCCACGCTCGGTCTGATCGGCCTGAGCCTGATGCTGGTGGGCGCAAACGGACTGAGGCGACGAAAGCGCTGAGCCGACGAGCCGCCTAGCGGATCCCGATCATCTTGTGCATCTGCACCGACAGACGCCATTGGGGATTCGCCTGGCAATAAGCGAGTGCGGCTTCGGTATTGCGCAGGCGATCCGGGCCATCCATTGGCTGCAGCAGACGATGCTCGAATGACAAATGCTCGAGCGCTTGCGGCAGCAGACCCGACTGCGGGTAAACGAGCTTCAGCTCATGGCCGTGCGTCTGCACGATGGGCGCGCCCGCCTTCGGGCTCATGCAGATCCAGTCGATTCCTGCGGGAGCCTTGAGCGTTCCGTTGGTTTCGACCGCGATCATGAAACCCGCGGCATGCAGCGCGTCGATCAAGACCTCGTCGACCTGCAGCAGCGGCTCTCCGCCGGTCAGCACCACAAATCGGTGGCGGTTGAGGCCACCGGCCACTGCGCTGCCACTTGCGCAGCAAGCGACTCGGCATCAGGGTATTTCCCGCCAAGCGTGCCGTCGGTGCCCACGAAGTCGGTGTCGCAGAACTGGCAGACTGCCGTCGTGCGATCGACCTCACGACCCGTCCAGAGGTTGCAGCCCGAAAAGCGGCAAAAGACCGCAGGTCGACCGGCATGAAGGCCTTCGCCCTGCAAGGTGTAAAAAATTTCTTTCACCGAATAGGTCATGCCTCACACCGGCAATGCCGGCCCCTCAAGGTCCTGCGCGATGATCGAGCCGCAGCCTTCGGTCTCGAAGAGATCGACCCGCACCAGTTCGGGCAGGACAACCCGGGTCGTGCGATAGATCCAGTCGGCGATGCTCGCGGTATCGGTATCGGCAAGCCCCTCCAGCTCATGGAGCGGCCGATGGTCGATCGCCTTGAACACCGGATCGAACAGCGTCTTGACGTCGCCGAAGTCGAGTGTCCATCCCATCAGGGTATCGATCGGTGCGCTCAGGTGCAGCCGCAGCGTGAAGGTGTGGCCATGTATGCCGCGCTCGGCGGCGCTCGTTGGCGCACGCCGAATCTGCACCGCGCTGTCGAGCGTGAAGTCCTTCCAGATGCGGTAATGGCTGCCATCGAAATTCGCGCCGCACGAGCCGGTCTCGAAGACCGTGACCCAGGAAAGCTCAGGCAGCACCGGGCGCAGTCGGGCCCACAGCCATGAGGAGATCAGCTCGCTGGTCGGATTGCCCAGTCCCTCGATGTCATTGAGGCAGCGATAGTCGAGTTCGCGCTGCAGCGGCGCCCAGATCGCATCGAGGTGGTCGTAATCGATACTGATCGCACGCCCGCCGAGGTCCTGGTTGGCATGCACGATGACTTCGAAGCCATGGCCATGCATGCGACCGCACTTGTGACCCGGAGCCACATTGGGTAACTGGTGCGCCGCCTGAAACCGGTATCGCCGCCAGACATGCGCATGGCCGGCACGGTCGAGGTCGACACCCTGGTGCGCGGTACTCTGCACCGCGATGCGACCGATCTGCGGCATATCCAGGCGGGTTCTGATCCACCGGGCAATGTTCTCGTCGGTCGGCTGATCGATGACGGTATTCAGGTGAACGTAATTGAGCGGCTCGAGCACCTCGATCATCCGCTGCCGCAATGCCGGCACCTCGCCACCGGCATAAGGCGCCCAATCAGGGGCCAACTGGGCAAACGCCGAGGCCTTGAAACTGTGGCCATGCAGGGCCCGGCAGCGATGCCCGTCGGGCAGCAGATCGACATGCCGCGCCGATTCGAAGCCACCGGTCGCCACCGTCATCAGCAAGGTCGACGGCGAGATCGAGGTCGCGATCATGCCGGGCCGGCCTGGGCGCGAAACGCGGCATGCCCGTGGGCGCGCAGTTCGCAGGCCGGGCAGCTGCCGCAGCCGTAGCCCCAGGCATGCCGCACCGAGCGGTCACCGAGATAGCAGGTATGGGTCTGCTCGATAATCAGATCGACCAGCGCCGTGCCGCCCAGCGACTCGGCCAGGCGCCAGGTTGCAGCCTTGTCGATCCACATCAGCGGCGTCTCGATCACCATCGGACTGGCCAGCCCCAGACTCAAGGCCACCTGCAGCGCCTTGAGCGTGTTGTCGCGGCAATCGGGATAGCCCGAGAAGTCGGTCTCGCACATGCCGCCCACCAGGACCTCAAGACCGCGCCGATAGGCCAGCGTGGCGGCAAAGGTCAGGAAGAGCAGATTGCGTCCGGGCACAAAGGTGTTCGGCAGACCGTTCTTTTCGAATTCGATCGCTTTGTCCTGGGTGAGCGCGGTGTCACTGATCTGGCCAAGCAAAGACAGATCAAGCAGATGATCGTCGCCGAGCTTGCCGCGCCAACGCGCAAACTGTGCTCGGAACTCGTCGAGGACCTTCAGTCGGCAATCGAGTTCAACCGCATGGCGCTGGCCATAAGCGAAGGCAACGGTCTCGACATGCTGAAAGCGCTCAAGGGCCCAGGCCAGGCAGGTGGTCGAGTCCTGGCCACCGGAGAAAAGAACGAGCGCACGTGAGTTCACAGCATCAACCGGTTGGAGCGTTTCCGATTAGCCGTCGGACTGCTCAAATCGAACCCGCAGACGACCGCAGACAGAATCGGAAGAAAAATCGGGGTCAGATCAGGATTTCGGACGCAAGAGCGCCAGCGCCGATTCACACATCCGCAGATGGTCTGCGTTCACACCGCCGCCATTGGCTGCCGCGATCACGCTTTCTAGCACCAGACTTGCTACCTCGGCCCGGCCACGGGATTGCACCAGCGCGACCCGAAGATGCTCAATCACCTTGTCCTTGGCGTCGATTTCGCGCACGAGCGGGTCCCAGTGGCTGACCCGGTAATGCTCCATCAGGCCCTGGACCATCGACTGGCTTGACGCCAGGGTGGCAAAATTGAAGTCCTTCTCGCTGAAATCGCGCAGACCTTCGATGGTCTTGAAACTGTCGCTGGTCACGCGTTCGAAGCCCATGCTCCAGTCGGCATATTGCCGCGCCTCAATCGCGCGGCGACTGAGCAGCTGCACCGAGGTGTGGCGGGGGTCCTTGCCGATCACCGCCACCAGGTCATCGACCACCCGGTCATCGCCCTCAACGACCTGAAGGAAGGTGCCATTGGCAAACAGCAACATACCGGTGATGTCTCGGGCCATATTGTTGCGGCGACACTGCATGAGCAGTGAGAGCAAGTCCTCAGAGGACATTGGCGCTGCCGCCTGGCTGATATAGGAAATCTGGATCATCGAGGCACCTCCTGCCGATAAGCTGCTCTCGTTATTGTAGTGGGTGATTGCTGCACCTGCGATAAATTGGCTGCTTTACCGATACACATGCCGGTCGATCGCAGTCTAGGCAAAGCCGCCGGGGCTAGCCGCCCTTGCGTAAGCTGGGACACCTGTGAGGAATTCCCCCATGCAAGCCTGTCGGCGCAGCCTGTTCGCCTTTTTTTCCGCCCTTTCCGCATTTCTGCTCGCAGGCCTGCCAGTCATGAGCCACGCCATCGAAGAGCCGGGTTACGAGCTCATCCGCAAGATCGACCCGATCGAGCTGCGCCGCTACGCCCCTTATGTGGTGGCCGAGGTGGTGCTGAACACGACCGCCGATAACGCGGGCAACCAGGCTTTCCCGATCCTCGCCGGCTACATCTTCGGCAAGAACAAGGGGGAGCGGAAACTGCCCATGACCGCGCCAGTCATCCAGGCCCCCGCGCCGGTGCGGCTTGAGATGACCGCCCCGGTGACGCAGTCGGCCGTGCCAGGCGGCACGCTGGTGCAGTTCGTGCTGCCGAAAGACATCACACTCGCCACCGCACCCGAACCGATTGATGAACGAGTGCACTTGCGGGAAGTGCCGGCGACCACCTGGGCGGTCATTCGCTACTCGGGAAGCTGGTCGCAGTCCAATTACGAGGAGCATCTGACGCGGCTGAAAACCCTGCTGGACGCCGCCGGCATCGCGACACAGGGTGAGCCGGTGCTGGCTCGCTACGACCCACCCTTCATGCCGTCGTTCTTGCGGCGCAACGAGATCTGGCTGGAAGTCCGGTAAGGGCATCGGCCGGGCTTCGCGCTCGGATCAGGTCGTCCTACTCGGAAGCGCGCACCAGGCGCGCAAGCACCTGTTTCTGCTCGGCCGACAGTGGGCGCTCGGGTACAGCTGCGTGGTCATGGACATGATGCCGGTCGATCTGGTCAGCCGGGACGACCGGCATGGCCGTCGCCCGAGCATCGGGTTTTCGGTTGTAGACCAGCACGCCTTCCTTGAGGGTCTGGACGACCTGGATGTCCTTGATGGCCATCGGGTCGACCTTGACCGGGTTTCGATCAAGCACCACCAGATCAGCCAGCTTGCCGACCTCAAGCGTGCCCTTGGTCTTTTCTTCCTTGTACTGGTAGGCACCATTGATCGTCAGGCTGCGCATGGCATCGTAGGCCGAGACACGCTCTTGCGGCGCTAACGGTTTGCCTGAGCGGGTCACGCGGTTGACAACGTTCCAGGCGGCATACAACAGACTCGGACTCACGCCTGCCGGCCAGTCGGTATTGACCGTCCAGTTCACGCCCTGGCGCTGAACCGAGCCGGCAGCGCCGACCCAGTCGATCCGATCTGGGACCAGACTCGTGATGTAGTCACCCATCGGAAAGAGGCCCCCTGCGGTAAAGCTGGGCGTGCCGTTGACTGCCTTGATGCGGGCGATCTGGTCTGGCCGCAAAAACTGGGCGTGCTGGAAGATCGGACGCCCATCGCTCATGCCCTGACGGCGAATGACGTCCTCCAGCGCCAGCAGGAACTGTTCACTGGCTTCGTCACCGATGGCATGGGCAGCGATTTGTCGATTGCTCTTCCAGTACTTGTCCAGAAAGGCGACCAGTTGCTCCTGAGGATCGACCCTCAGACCACGATAATCAGGGGTTGTCACCCCCGGCGGGTTGGTGATGAAAGGCCGCGACATGAACATGGTGTCGATGCTGCCGTCGAGCCAGAACTTGATTCCGGCGAGGCGCACACGATTGATGTAGCGCTTGTCGAGATCGGGTCGCGCAGCAAGCATCGCACTGCCGGTGTCGGTATTCGGCGCGTTGCGGCCCTTCTGAATCTGGTAGGCCGCGTCGATGATCCGATCGGCCGAGGAGGCCTTGGCGAACATCACCAGATCGATCGGCATCAGACGCTCATCAACAATCGTCTGCGCGATCGGAATGTCATCGCCACTCAGACCGAGCCCCATCTCGCAGGCGGTGGTGATGCCATGCTGCGTCCACAGCGCCACCGCCAGGCCGACTCCCTTTCGCGTTTGCGCCGCAGTCAAGGGAGCACGTGTTGCCAGCACACCCATCCAGGCGGACTCGGCAGCATGGCCGGTGAGCTCACGAGAGCCGGGTTGACGCGAAAAAAAACCTCCCTCGGGATCGGGTGTGTCCGCGGTGAATTTCATCTCCCGGATCAACGCGGTGTTCATGACGCCATGGTGGCCCGACCCGTCGGAGACGCCGATTGGACGGGTTGCGCTGACAGTATCGAGCTCAGCGGCGGTCGGGTGGCGTTTTTCCGCCATTTGCTCCGCGCGATAGCCCATCCCCACAATCCGGTCGCCCTCGGGCACTTCGGCGGCATGCGCTTTCATGCGAGCGAGCAATTCAGGGATGTCCTTGACCCCGGCGAGGTCGGCATCGAGCATCGTGTGCGTCGCATACACCAGATGGCCGTGCGCATCGATGAACCCGGGCATCAAGGTCGAGCCGGCGAGGTCGATACGGGTGGCATCCGGACCGGCAGCCTGCTGGACTTGCGCAAGCGATCCGACTGCCGCGATCCGGCCATCCTTCACCATCAGCGCCTCGGCGTAGCGCGGAGCGTCACCAACCATCGTGAGAATGTCCCCGCCGGTGTAGTAGTAAGTGGCAGACACGGCGGGTGCACGGGAGAGATCGGAGGCCGGTGACGTGTTCGTGGCACATCCGGTGATTGCGGCCAGACAGGAGAGGCCGATCACTGCGGCCTGGCATCGAAGCGCGCTAGATAGTGTCATCGCATGGACGCTTGAGAGTTGGCTGAAGCAGCGATTTTAGCCGGCTCAGACCCAGCGTTGATTCACCTTCCGCTGCAGCGAACAATGAAAAATATCTTTATGTTTCATTTTAT
>CAIKZV010000366.1 GCA_903831925.1 uncultured Burkholderiales bacterium | reverse complement strand
GATGGACCGCGGATGGTGGCCTGGCGCCGTTGACCGGGTCGCTGGACCCGGCCCTGGCGGCGGCGCCGCGATTGGGCCTGGTGCCGCAATGGCACTTCACCGGTGCCGAAGATCGCGTAACCGGGACTGGCGCCCTGCTGGGCTTCATGCAGCGCCTGCCGGTCGGGGCGCCGGCACAACTGATCGAGTTGCCCGGCTTCGACCACGCCTGTTGCTGGGCACGCGACTGGAACAGCCTGATGGCTCCAGCATTGAACGCACTGCCGCACCGCCAGAGCGCAGCAAAGATGGAAAACAGTCATGTCTGAGATCACTTGTTTCCGCCTGTTCAGCACGACACTGCCACTGGTTCTTGTTCTGCTGGGCGGTGCCGCCGTCGCGCAGCAACGTCCCTTGCGCCCGGGGGCGCCCGTCGCCCCAGCCGAGCCCTCTGCGGCCGCCGCCTCGACGCCGGACCGGACCAGTGCCCAGTACGGCGACTGGACCGTCACCTGCATCGGTCCCGTCAACACAACCGAACGGGCCTGCGAAATGTCGCAGACCTTCGTCGACAGCAGCCAGCAGCTGATTGCTGCCGTTGCCTTTGGCCGTCCCAACGGAAGCGCCAAGTTCCACATGGTACTGCGAGTGGCGCCGAATGTGCTTGTCGCGCAACCCGCGAGGCTGACGCTGGACAGCGAAACGCCGCTGCCCTTCACCCTCTGCACTGGACAGTTCTGCGTGATGGATATGGAGTTGCCCGATAACGCCCTGAGCGGGAAGCTGCGCGCCCTGGCACCGGAGCAACCGGCACGACTGGCCTGGCGCAATGCCGCTGGCAACGAGGTGGCGGTGGGCATCTCGGCCCGCGGCTTCGGAGGGGCCTGGGATGCCATGCTGAGAGACGGCCGCCAGCCGGCCCGTCCATGACCGGTTTCCTGCGCGATTGGGTCAGTCCGGGCAACGACCTGCAGCACCCGTTCGATGCCGCCGTGGTGATGCCAACAATCGTTCGCCCGGTGATCGTCGAGGCGCTGCGCTCGATCTTCGCGCAGGATTTTGCGGGCCGGATCCAGGTATTGATCGGCCTCGATCGTCCGGCCGATCTGTCAGCTATTGAAAGTGCCTGCCAGGCACGTCCGGCGAACTGCGCTGTGCAGGTGTTCTGGCCGGGCTACTCAACCTCAGTCCGACATGGGGGCCTCACGCCGGCGCGCGACGGCGGCGCGCTGCGCACCATCTTGAGCTACATGGCGAACAGCCCGTATGTGGCTTACCTTGATGACGACAACTGGTGGCGGCCCGATCATCTGCGCCTGCTCTATGCGCTGATGCAGCGGGCGGATTGGGCCTTTTCGCTGCGCTGGTTCGTACACCCGAGTTCGCGTCAGCCGGTCTGTGTGGACGAATGGGAATCCTTGGGGCCCGGGCGGGGCGTGTTCCACCAAGACTTCGGCGGCTTCGCCGACCCTAACACTCTGATGATCAACAAGGTCGCCTGCGCCGACGTGCTGCCCTGCTGGAGCCAACCGCTACCGCTGGACACCACTGGCATGAGCGCCGATCGGGTTGTGTTCGACGCGTTGGTAAAGCGTCACCGCGGCGCGGGCAGCGGGGAACCCAGCAGTTTCTACGCCATGAACGCGACAGACGGCCTGCATGCGGCGCGTATGACGCAAATGGGAGCTGCTTACGTACTGGCTGGGCAAACCTGAACAATCCGGTCGTTAGGCTCGAGTTTGTCAGCCCTTTACTGACTGAAACAGCACATTTAAGGCGATCACAAAAAGCCCACCGCCGATGAAGACCTTGAAATGCCAGGAGGTGAGCGGCAGCGAAGCGGTAAGGTCCCGAGAACGCCGATATTGCTGCCGACCCATTACCAGCATAGCTCCGCCAAGGGCGGCCAGCGTCAGGCCGAGCAGCATGCCGTTGTTCACTTCCATGCAAGGCTCCTCAAGTTTGAGATGGACCTGTTCTATCAACGAGGGAACTTGTCAATTCAGTGTAACTACCTGACAATTAACCGGGGCCGCTCTGGAGCGCAAATCGACACACAGGATGAGTGCGGCTCACCGCGCGGCGCAGATGCGGCGCTGTACTATCGTGCCGCGCTACAGGCGGCGGTGGACACGGCGCTCGCGCGGTACAAGCATTGCCTTATCACCGATAGGCACAGCTTCAACTCGGTGTCGCAGCCGCACGAGCCAGACCCGACACTGGATCGGCTGGAACTGTGCCGGAGTTTCGACGACCTTCTCGCGCCGTTGACCAAGCGGATCGCCGCCAACGCGGCTCGGCTGCAACTGCACGCCCCAGCCTACAGACCGCACCGCAACCTGGGCTATCGCCGGCCATCACCCGAGGCGACGTTGCCACGCCCGGCGGGGCCAGCCTAAGCTATGGCCTGGCAAGCTCCGCCGGGCGGGCAACGGCACGGGTCGGTTCTCTCATAATCCGTGGAGTCGCTTTCCGGGGCAGGTCACCTGCACCCGAGACCAAGTCCGGCCTTTCCGTGCTTGCCTCGCAAGGTTTCGTGGCCTGGCTGCATGCGGCGCAGACCAGTTTGCTGATCCTAACCTAGCCGGCGGGCGCAGTTAGGGCATTACCACGGGCGCAGGCGCGGCCGCCCCCATCGCATACGCCATACCTCCGGTTCGAAAACTCGGTACGCTTTTCAGGCAAGTGCGATTCGAACCAGGCCGCCCCGTCGTCACGTCCAAGAGATTGAAATATAAGAGTTTTTGAAAAGCGTACCAAATCGGCCAAGTCAACAGGTCCAGAGAGAATGGGCCGTCGGAGAGCCGGATTTGGCGGTTGTCCCGCCCCCGCCGGTCAACAGGTCCGACGGCAAACCCTCACAAAATCTGGGGTTTTCACGCCGATTCCCCGAAGCGGAGAGCCT
>CAIKZV010000365.1 GCA_903831925.1 uncultured Burkholderiales bacterium | reverse complement strand
CCGAGGCCCGGCGAAACAGCCCGATCCTGATGAGCGCTCCGGCGCAAGGCGACTGGACGCTCAGGGTGGGCGGCCTGGAAGGCCCGGAATACCTGCGCCAGGCGAGCGACCTTGCCGCGGCCTGGGGCTCGAACGGCACCCGGCGCGTCAGGGTTGAAGTGGTGAGCGATGCCGATCATTTTTCGATCGTCGCACCGCTGGCGGATCCTGCGTCGGCGCTGGTCGGCGAGGTGCTCGCATCGATGGGCAAGCGCTGATCAGGCTCGCCTCAACCGATCAGCTTGCCCGGATTCATGATGCCCAGCGGATCGAAGGCGTTTTTGATCGTGCGCATCAGGGCGAGTTCGACCGGCGACTTGTAGCGCAGCATCTCGTCGCGCCTGAGCACGCCGATGCCGTGTTCGGCCGAAATCGACCCTGAGTTGGCCGCGACCGCATCGTGCACCAGGGCATTGATGTCGTCCTGCATCGCCAGGAAAGTGTCTTCATTCATGCCAAGCGGCGGCGAGACGTTGTAGTGCAGATTGCCATCGCCCAGATGGCCGAAGACCACCATGCGCACCCCCGGAAACTGCCGGGCGAGCGCGGCATCGGTGGCGGCAACGAAGTCGCCGATCGATGAGATCGGCACCGAGATATCGTGCTTGATGTTCTTGCCCTCGGCGGCCTGCGCCTCGGAAATGTTTTCGCGCAGCGCCCAGAACTTGCGAGACTGGGCGATCGATTGCGCGATCAGGGCGTCGGCGATCAGCCCCGACTCGAAGGCCTGCTCCATCAGCGCATCGAAGCGCTCGGTCGCATGCGCCTCGCTTTGCGAGTCGGATGATTCGAGCAGCACGCACCAGGGGTGCGGTGCATCGAAGGGCGCTGTGCAATCGTCGAAGTGCCGCGCGACCAGCGACAGGCACATCTGCGACATCAGCTCAAAGCCGGTGAGCGCCGGCCCGAGCATCGATTGCGCAAGCTCCAGCAGCTTGAGCGCGGCATGGGGCGAGGACAGTGCTGCCAGGGCAGTGACCTGTGCGGCCGGCTTGGGAAAGAGCTTGAGCGTGGCGGCAGTGATGACGCCGAGCGTGCCTTCGGAGCCGATGAAGAGATCACGCAGGTCGTAGCCGGTGTTGTCCTTGCGCAGGCCGCGCAGGCCGTGCCAGACCTCGCCGCGCGCGGTGACCACCTCCAGGCCCAGACACAGCTCGCGGGCATTGCCATAGCGCAGCACGCCGGTGCCGCCGGCATTGGTCGAGAGATTGCCACCGATGGTGCAGCTGCCCTGCGCGGCAAGCGAGAGCGGAAAGAGCCGCCCTGCTTCATCGGCAGCCGATTGCGCGGTTGCCAGCACGACGCCGGCCTCGGCGGTGAGGGTGTTGTTGATCGGATCGATGGCGCGGATGCGGTTCATGCGGGCCAGCGACAGGACCACCGCCTTGCCCGAGTCGTCGGGCACCGATCCGCCGGTCAAGCCTGTGTTGCCGCCGAGCGGCACCAGCGGCACACGCTGCTCGGCGCACCAGCCGACGAGTCTTGCGACCTCCTCGACATTTGCAGGCTGCACCACCGCGCGTGCACGCCCGACCTAACGCTTGCGCCAGTCGAGCAGGATGG
>CAIKZV010000364.1 GCA_903831925.1 uncultured Burkholderiales bacterium | reverse complement strand
TCTCGATGCGATCACCAACGAGCAGAGCGCGCTGAATAATCGGTTCGTCATTGACCAGCGTGCCGTTGCGACTGCGCAGGTCCTCGATCACGCTTGCGCCCGCACGGGTCAGCAGCACGGCGTGCTCGCCCGAGACGGTGAGGTCATCGAGCATGATGTCGTTATAGGGCCGCCGACCGATGGTGAGCCGCGGCTTGTCGATCACGATCTGCCGCAGTTGCTGCGAGGCGGTGCTGAGCAGCAGTCTGGGGCTGGCGGTGGTTTCGCGCTGCTGCATGGGTCGATAGGGTCCGGGAGCAAAAAAATCAGGGGAAAACTGCCAAGCAAGCGGCAAAGGCCGCTCAGTGATTGATCGGTCGCCTGGGTCGTCCGCCAGCCAGAACGACGGTGACGTTGTCGGTACAGCCGGCTTCGAGGGCTGCATCGACCAGCATGGCGGCAATGTTTTGCAGCTCGGACTGCGGCTGATGCAACAGGGCCTCCAGAGCATGGTCGACCAGTGAGTCGGTCAAGCCGTCGGAGCACAGCATCAGCAGATCGTCCAGATGCCAGTCGAGCACCATGACCTGCGGCAGGGGTGCGGTGGCATCGGTGCCGAGCGCACGGGTCAGGATGCCTCGGGCCGGCAGGCGTCTGATCTGCGCTTCGCTCAGTTGCCCGGCCTCCAGCATCTGCTGGCCGACTGAGTGATCGATCGTCAGCCGCTCCAGCCGACCGTCTCGCAGCAGATAGGCTCGTGAATCGCCGACATGGGCGATCGTGAGCCGGTCGTGATCGATGGCAGCCGCGACCAGCGTCGTGCCCATGCCGAGGCAATCGGCGCGTGTTCGAGCCACCTCCTTGATGCGGGCATGCGCATCAAGGCAGGCAAGAGACAGGGCCTGGTCGGCCGGCAGACCGGCATCGAGGCGTGCGGCCGCCACCTCGGTCACGGTGCGAACTGCGAGCGTGCTGGCGAGTTCGCCTGCATTCAGCCCACCCATGCCGTCGGCCAGGGCAAAGACGCGCGAAGACTCGTCGGTCAGCCAGGCATCTTCATTGTGCCGGCGCGCGCCACCGGGGTCGGACATCGCGGCCCAGGGCATGACCGCACCCGCACGCACGCCTTGCGCGTGCGCCGAGCGCGATTCGATGGTCCAGGTTGCCGATTCGATTCCAGCCATAAGGAGGAATCTAGCGGTCGGTTCACGCTCAGGGCAGGAACTGCCTCACGAACGGGTCACTGAACCCGCCCGGCGGTGGAGCACCGGGCGGCTTCGCGTGTCGGGGTCAGAGCGCAGCGACCTTGTGCCGCTTGAGCATGAGCAGCGACACGACAATCACGAAGGCCGCACCGATGAGGCCGGCCAGCTGGCCGAGGGTGTGGGCAGACAGCTGCATGGCCTGCGCCTGCTGCTCGACCCAGTCTGCGATCGCCGGATCGGACAGGGCGATTTCGCCCGCAATGAAGCCGAGCAGTGCAGCGCCCAGCCAGACGATCAAGGGGAAGCGTTCGATGACCTTGAGCAACAGGGTGCTGCCGAAGATGACCAGCGGAATGCTGATGGCCAGTCCCAGCACCAGCAGGAAAGTGTTGCCCTTCGCTGCTGCGGCCACCGCGATGACATTGTCGAGGCTCATCACCAGGTCGGCGATCAGGATGGTGCGAACCGCTGCGGCCATCGATCCTTTGCCTTTCGAAGCATCACCGTCGTCATCGTCACCTTCCGGCAGCAGGAGGGTGATGCCGATATAGACCAGAAGCGCCGCACCGATGAGCTTGAGCCAGGGCAGCAGCAGCAGTTGCGCCGCCACCAGCGTCAGCAGGATCCGCATCACGATGGCGGCACCCGAACCGATGGCGATCGCCTTCTTCTGCTGCTGCGGCGGCAGCGATCGGGCTGCCAGCGCGATGACCACCGCGTTGTCGCCCGACAGCAGGATGTTGGCAATGATGATCTGGCCGAGCGCGACCCAGAAAAGCGGCGATGCGAAATCCACGGAATGTCTCCTCGTCTGCCGTCAGATCGCTGCTTTGAGCAGCCGCCCCATTTCGGAGGGGTTCTTGGTGACGGTGATGCCACAGGCAGCCATGATCTCGAGCTTTTCCTGCGCAGTGCCTTTGCCG
>CAIKZV010000363.1 GCA_903831925.1 uncultured Burkholderiales bacterium | reverse complement strand
TAATCAGCGTGCGGGCCATCATCTGAACCTGCTGATCGACATTGGGCTGGACTGCAAGGCCGGCCATCAGCGGCTTCAGGATCGACTGGGTGTCGACGAAGACGCGAGCTGTGGCTTCGTATTTATTGGGAATGGCCATCACGATCGCCGCACCGATGGTGCCCAGCGCCAGGGTCGTGGCCAGGCCCCACCAGCGCTTGAGCCACAGCGCCGGAAGGAGTTCGCGTAATTGAAGAAAGAGTTCGTTCATATCAGAAGTAGCTCTCAGGAATCAGGATGACGTCACCGGGCAAGACCTCGACATTGGCCGAGACATCGCCGCCCTTGAGCAGATCACGCAACCTCACGTTGTACTGCTTGTTGTTTTCGCTTTGACGAATGAGTGTGGCGCGATTGCCGGCGGCGTTGTCGGTGATGCCGCCCACCAGGATCATCACGTCGAGCAGCGTCATGCCCTGCTTGTAGTTGATCGCGGCCGGCTTGGCGGCCTGCCCGACCACACGAACCTGCTCGCTGGCATTGCCAACGAAGCTCGCGACCGACACGGTCACGCTTGGCTCGCGGACGTATTTGACCAGACGCGCCTCGATTTCACGAGCCAGATCGGCTGGTGTCTTGCCAAGCGCAACGATGTCTTCCACCAGCGGCGTGCTGAACTTGCCGTCGGGGCGCACCGGTATCGTGGTCGAGAGTTCGGGATGGCGCCAGACCGTGATGTTGAGCGAATCCCCCGGCCCGATCTGGTAAGTGTAGGTTGGCACCGCCGCCTTGGCCGGGGCTGGTGGCAGATTGGACGAGGCGCAGCCTGCGAGTCCGATTGCCGTGATCAGGCAGACCAGTGAGCGGGTGAAAAAACCGGAGCGGTTCATCGAATGATTCCTTATGCGGTCGCAAGAAAGGCGAAGGGGTCGTTCAGAAACCTGGCGAATAAATCGTGTGGACGAAAAAAAGTTCTACCAAAAAACATGGTCGACGCTGCACCTTAGCGATTCCCTTGGCAACACTTCCAAGCCCGTGAATGATCGGTCGATTCCGACCGATCGGCGAGGGACATTGTCACGAGGGCCATGTTGCAGAAAGATCGTATTGCCTGGCTTGTTGCGTCACTGTAAGCATTAAAGCTTGGCGGCCAGCTCACTGGCTGCCTTGGCGGTTGCCGAATCCGGAAAATCTTTTGTCAGCGCATCGGCCGCCGTCTTCGCCGCCGCCTTATCTCCCGACTTTGCCAGGGCCTGTACATAGTGCAGCCGGATGTCTGCAGCCTTGGGCGCCAGCGAGGTTGCCTGCTTGAGCAGCTCGACCGCGCGTTGCGTGTCGCCCTTGTCCATCAGCACCAGGGCCAGTGTGTCGATCACCGGAGCGGCCTGCGGCGCTTTCGCGAAGGCGTCTTCTGCATATTTGACTGCCCTTGGGTCTTTCAGCTGGTAATAGCACCAGGCCAGGTTGTTGATCGCCGGTACGAAGTTGGGGCTGGTGGTCAGCACCGATTCATACAGCTCGGCCGCCGCCTTCCATTGCTGCGCGGCCAGCACCTGATCACCGGCATACATCTTCAGCTGGTTGTCGTTGGGCGCGGCTTTCAGACCTTCGCGCAATGCGGCATCGGCTTCGACCTTGCGCCCGCCTTCGTTGAGCGCATTGTGCAGTTTCATCACCAGGACCGGCGTGCGCTCGATCGAGATCGCCTTGCGATAGGCGCCGGCGGCCTCGAGCCACTTCTTGTCGGATGCCAGCAGATCTGCTTCCAGCGACAAACCCGCTGAGCTGTTGGGCAGCTCCTTTTGCAGGGTCTTGGCAATCTTCTCGGCGTCTTCCTTGCGGCCTTCTTTGAGCAGCATCGCGGCCATGCCGAACTGCGGCTCGGTCGCCTTGCGATCGAGCTCGGCTGCTGTCCGAAAGCTCGCCAGCGCACCGCTGGTATCACCCAGCCCGGCCTTGATTTCGCCCAGCCTCATCTGCACCGCGGCCGACTTCGGATACATCCGCACGATCTTCTCGAAGGTCTCGATCGCCTGCTGCTTGTCGTCGGCGCGCAGATAAAGCGTACCCAGCGCATCGAGCAGCTGGGCGTTTTCGGGCTGCTGCGCCAGGGCCTGCTGGACGAGCGGAATCGCGTCTTTCGGCTTGCCGATCTGGACCTGCTGCTGCGCAAGTGCCAACAGCGGCTCGATCGCGGCCGGGTCTGCGGCCTGGGCTTTCTTGAGCAGCGCGGTCACGTCCTCGGCCTTGCCACCGGTGCGAGTCATCATCTGCGACAGTGCGACCATCGCCTGCACATTTTTCGGGTCGCGCTCGATCAGCGCCTCGAAGCGCTTCTTGGCGGCATCCGGCTTTTTATCGTTCAGATCGAGCTGCGCGAGGTTGGCCACTGCGGGGAAAAACTTGGGATCGATTTTTTCAGCAGCCTCGAAGCTTGCTCGCGCGCCGGCCACATCACCCTTTGACAGCAGCACCGTGCCGCGAAGATTGGCGGCAAGCGGCTTGTCGGGCTGCTTCTTTTCAAGGCCCTCGATCGCCTTGAGCGCGTCATCGTATTGCTTGGCTCGCAGCCTCTCGGTAATCAGGGCCAGGTCGGCCTGGGTCGAGCTGGCGTCCAGGCTGACCGCAGTCTGCAGTTCGCTGAAGCCTGATTCGGTCTTGCCCGAGGAAATCTCGGCCAGACCGAGCACCGTGCGCTTGGTCGCATCCTTGGGGTCCAGCGCGGTGGCGCGGGCCAGATAATCGGTCGCGGCCTTCAGGTCGTTGCGTCGCATCGATGCTTCGCCGGCGATGCCCAGCAGCACCGGGTCTTCGATGCCCTTGTCGATCGGCACCTTGGCGACCTGCACCGCGCGCTCGAAGTCGCCGCGCCGCAGATAGACCGCAGACAGCTGGCGTGCGCCCTGCAGCGAATTGGGCGCCCGCTCGGCGACCTGCTTCGCATAGCTCTCGGCCTGCTCCATCGAGTTTTGCGACAGCGCGATATTGGCCGCAAGCGCCAATGCCGGCAGGAATTCGGGATTGACCTTGAGCACCTGCCCAATGGCAGCCGATGCGGCATCGAGCTTGTTTTGACGAAAATCGAGCAGGGCCTTGAAATACTGCGCAATCGGCAGATTGGGCGCGATCTTGGTGAGCTCGGCAAGCTGCGTTTCGGCTGTCGCGAAGTCTTTCTGATCGGTCAGCAGCGAGATCATCTTGATGCGCGGGGTGATGGCTCGCGGATCGGCTTCGATGGCATTTTCGAGCGTCGTGCGTCCGCCGGCGATATTGCCCTGGCCGATCTGCAGGTCGGCCTTGAGCAGCAGCCCCTCGGGCAAGGCCGGTG
>CAIKZV010000362.1 GCA_903831925.1 uncultured Burkholderiales bacterium | reverse complement strand
TCGCGTGTTCGATCCGACCGGTCTGCCACTGCCGGACTCCGCTCCGGAGACCCACCCGAAGGTGCAGGAACTGCGTGACGCAGCGGCCTGGGCCGAAGGCATGGTCTGGACCTCACCGGAGCGCCACGGCGCAATGACCGGCATCATGAAGGCGCAGATCGACTGGATTCCGCTCAGCATCGGCGCAGTCCGGCCCACGCAAGGCAAAACGCTGGCTGTCATGCAGGTGTCAGGCGGGTCGCAGTCGTTCAATGCCGTGAACCAGCTGCGCGTTCTCGGCCGCTGGATGCGCATGATCACGATCCCGAACCAGTCGTCCGTGGCCAAGGCCTTCATGGAGTTCGATGACGCCGGGCGCATGAAGCCGTCGGCCTACTACGAGCGGGTTGTCGACGTGATGGAAGAGCTGATGAAGTTCACGCTCCTGACGCGCGATGTCGCGCATTACCTCGTCAGCCGCTACAGCGAACGCCGGGAGAATGCCGAAGCACTCTCGACACGCGTCAACCAGCGATCGATCTAGCCTTCCTTGGAGATGGACGCGACGCCTGGCCGATAAGCGGCCCACCGGCACGGGGTGGCACTCAAACGCCCGGCAACATGGCCTCTATATCGGAGCGCAGCCGCGCGAAGTCGGGCCGCCCAAGCCAGCGCTGCCGGATTCTCCCATCGCGCCCAGCCAGCCAGGTGAGCGGCGTGGCCTCGACGCCGCCCCAGGCAGCGACCGCCTCGCCCATCGGGTCGAGCGCCACCGCAAACGGGAGTCGACGGCTGGCCGCAAAGTGCAGGACATGGTCGGGGCGGTCGTAAGGCATGGCCACCGCCAGCAGCTCGAAGCCCCGCGGCTGGTAGTCGGCATGCAGACGGATCAGCTCGGGCATTTCAGCCACGCACACCGCGCAGCTGGTGGCCCAGAAATTGACCAGCACCACCCGGTCTCGAAGCTCGGCGGCGCCGATCCGACGGCCGTCGATCAGGGTGTAAGTGAGATCAGGAAGACGCGATGGCCCGCCCGAGAGCCGATGCCAGGCCCAGGCGGCGGAGCCAGCCGCTGCCAGCCCGAGCGCGGCCCAGGCCAGGCGACGGCGGGGTGATTCGGGTATCGGGATTTGCTTGGGAGGAGAAATCGACATACCGGCGGACGATGGGCCGAAGAAGCAATCGGCCCCCAGTCTAACCGCGCTGACTGAGCTGGGAACTGAGCTGCGAACTGAGCTGCGAACTGAGCACGAGCTCGCCGGACGGCACTGCATCCCGCAGGCAGGCGGGGTTATGTCGCTCAGACAAGGGCGGCTCGGACGCCGAGGGCTCGGGCAAGGATCGCTCGGACAACTGTCGCTCGGGCAACTGCGGTGGCGGGCAATCGATGGCCACGCACAGCACCCGCAGAAAATCGCGCGGCTCAACCCCGGCATCGCACGGCAGCATCTCGACCAGATGCCGAACCAGCAGCGGCTTGGCCAGTGGCGGCAACAGCGACACCTGGGCCACTGCGCGCTCGAGCGCATCCAGCGTCAGGGCGCCTGGCGAGCCGCCGATCGACGCCAGACCAAGCGCCCTGATCGACGCGTTGGCGGCCCGATCGGCACGCGCTTCATTCAAATCGACGCTGGCAGCCAGCAGCCCGAAGAGCACGCGGATGCTGCGGGCGGCGATCGGCTCGACCATCACCGAACGGCCCATCTGTCTGGGGCGCGGCATCAGACGCACCCGCAGCAGGGTGAAGTAGATCCACTCGCGCAGCGTGACACGCCCGTCGGCGAGCACGACCGAGCGGGCCGTCTCGAGCAGGCTCTGGCGGGCCGAGGGCGACATCATGCGCAACCTCGCCACAGCCAGCTCAAGCAGCGGCCACTGCAGCGGCCGCAGGGACGACATCGGCAACTCACCCAGCGTCTGGCGCAGCTGATCGTGACGCGCCCCGGCACTTGCCCATCCCTCGTCCCAGCGCGGCTCGGACCCCGCCTGGCCAGGCACCTGCAGCATTGCGATGACCAGAGCGGCCGCACTGGTCGGCTCACGGGTGGCCTGCACCAGCCGCATGGTGGCGGTCGGCGGCGGCTGGTCGAATGGCTCACCGACATCGGCATGTCCGGCGATCCAGGCCATCCCGGTGGTTTCGAAGTCGAGCACCGGCAAGGCCGGCTCGCGACGGTCGAGCTCGGGCAGCACCAGCGGTGCAATCGCGTCACGATGGCGACCGTAGATGCGGCGTATCCGCTCGCGAAGCGGCGGATGGGTAGCAAACCACTCGCTTGAGCGCGCGGTGCCGACCAGCATCAGATGGCTCAGGCTGCGCAGATAGGGATGCCGGCGTAAGGCATCGCGACGGATCGTTCCCCGGGCAAGCACCGGCGATGCACGCTCATCGACCGGGCTCAGACGTTCGTCTTCGGGATCTTCGGGCAAACCCCGGCCAAATCCGGCAATCTTGCGCAGCGCTCCGCCCAGCCCGTCACGACTGCGGGTGAATTCGATCGCCTGCGCATCGGCAAAGAACTCGCGCTGACGGCCCACCCCGGCCTCGATCGCCCTGGCGGCGAGAACACCCAGGGCGCCCACGCCAGCCAGCACGCCTCCCACCAGCGCCATCGGCACAGCAAACACGATCAGCAGGGCATCGGGGCCGTCGTCAGTCGGGCCACGGCGCGCCCGCGCAAGCAGCGAATGTCCCATCTGCGCGACCAGATTCAATCCGTGATTGAGACCGACCAGCCGGGTATTGAGACGGACATCGCCGTTGACGATGTGCGAGACCTCGTGGGCCATGACGCCCTGCAACTCGTCGCGGGTCAGTCTCTCGAGCGCGCCCCGGCTGGCGACCACCACCGCGCGATTGCGATCGAGTCCGGCGGTCAGGGCATTGATCGACGGCTCATCTTCGAGCACGAAGGCACGCGGCACGCCGATCCGGGCCGCAATCGCGAGCTCCTCGAGCAGATTCTGCAGACGCCGATGCAGCGGATCATTGACCGCATCGACCGGTACCGCACCCAGACGCCGCGCAATCAGCGCGCCGTCGTCACGCAGTCGCGCGGTTTCGATCCAGGCGCCGCCCACGATCAGACCGGTCACGACCAGCGTGTTGGTGAGAAAAAATCCTTTCGGATAGGGCGCCGGCCCGAAAAGCAGCTGCCAGATCAGCGCCGCCACTGCGTTGACGCCGAAAACCACCGCAAGGCTCGCCAGCGCATGCAGCCAGATCAGCCGATACGCCGTGCGATCAGCCTGCGCCTGATGTCGTGCGAAGTTCATGCGCGGACGACCCTTTTCGAGTCAGTCGACCGAAAACGCCCCAACTGCCCCGGACAGATTCGCACTAGAGCGTGACCGCCACCGGCTGACGCTCGGCATGACTGCGAGTGGCCTGCAGCAGACGCGCAGGACGAAAACCGAAGGCCATCGAGACCATATTCACCGGAAACCGTTCGATCGCGGTGTTGTAGTCGGTCACCGCGTCATTGAACGACTGGCGTGCAAAGCCGATACGGTTTTCGGTGGAGGTCAGTTCTTCGGTCAGATGGGCCAGCGTGGCGTCGGCCTTCAGATCGGGATGCGCCTCGACCACACCGAACATCCTTGTGACGGCGGTGGTGAGGGCCTGCTCGGCGACATCCAGACGACCCATGGCGTGCGCGTCCGAAGGCTGCATCGCAGCCAGCGCGCGGGCGGCGGTGGCACCCTGTCTGGCGGCCACCACCGACTCGAGGGTCTCGCGTTCATGCTTCAGATAGGCTCGCGCCACCTCGACCAGGCCCGGCACCAGATCGTGACGACGCTTCAGTTGAACGTCGATCTGCGAGAAGGCATTGCGAAACGCATTGCGCATGCCGACCAGATGGTTATAGGCCAGCATCGCCGCAATGAAGGGCAATGCACAGAGGAGAAGAAAGACCAGCAGACCGGCCGACATGGGAGGCTCCGTGGGCGCCTGAATGCGCACCGCGAATGAAGCCTAGCGACTGCCGAGCAACGCGCCGCGATTGGCCGATTGACGGTCGCCGATATCCGAAGCGAGGCGCCGCCAATGTGCAGACTTGCCAAATCGATCACATTTCTTGTCGGCCGGGCGACGCCACAGGCGTCACGAATCCGGCCGGCGATGATGCTTTTTCTCAGGGATGCGTCGGCCCGGTTGGCGGGGTCTTGGCGTTGTTGCTCGCCTTGATCGCCGCCAGCTCTTCATCGCTGATGAATTCAAAGACGGTCACGACACGTCGCACACCCGAGACCCTGCTGGCTGCGGTTGCGTAAGCCGGCGCCTCCCGCGCAGTCACCAGGCCCATCAGATAGACCACCCCATTGCTGGTCGTGACTTTCACCGCCGACGAGTCGAGCGCCTTCTGCTCGATGAAGGCGGCCTTGACGCGGGCAGTCAGCGCGGCATCGTTGGCGGTGGTCGACACGTCGACTCGCGGCGCGACCTGGATCTCGTTGTAAACCCCGGTCACACCGGCCACCTGACGCATCGCCCGCTCGGCATCGGTCTTGTCGGTCTCGCTCGGTACCTGTCCGGTCAGCAGCACGCGGCGATTGAAGCTGGTGACACTGACGCCAGGCGCACCCTTGATCGCCATCGGCAGGCGGTTTGCGCCGCGCAGTTCGATCTCGGTGTCATCGGCCTGCGTCTTGACCGAGCGCCGGTCGAGTGCGCTCATTGCGGCCACACCGACACCCGCCGCGAAGATCGGCAGACAGCCTGTATTGACAAGCACCGAGGCCAACAGAACCGAGGTCAGCAAAACGCCCGATGTAAACCGGCGAATAGGGGTCATGGCAACTCCTGAGCGAGGGCACCCGAACAGAGCGCCGCTTCGCAGCGAAGTATATCGGCGCGACCGCTTGCTCATCCGAGGGTAAAGGCGGAACGGATCCAGTGCGGCTCGCCTGCCTCGAAGGCCAGGACATCGAATCGACAGGCCGGCCAGGCGCGCTGGCCGAAACGGCGCAGCAGATAAAGTTGCGCCGCCATCACCAGCCGCTGCTGTTTGCGCGCGCCGACGCTGGCCGCCGCGCCACCAAAACGCGCCGATGCCCTGGCGCGCACTTCGACGAAGACCCACTCGGCCCCCTCTCGCATGACCAGATCGATCTCGCCGCCCCGAAACCGCACGTTGCGCTCGACCGGCTGCAGGCCCCGTTCGCCGAGATAGGCCTCGGCGCGCGCCTCGGCATCGAAGCCCACCCGCTGACGCGGGGAAACCAACTGGCCCGCCTCAGCGCGGCCGGGCTGCGACCGGCACGCCGCCGCGATAGTCGGCGAGCACCGACAGCCTTTCGACTCGCGGACTCACCGTCGGGTCGTAGCTGAGTCGGCCGGTCACGCCGTCGAGCTCGAACGACGCGCCGCCGGCCATGATCTGTCGACCGATGCGAAAGGCATCGATGCCCAGCGCATAAAGCCTTTGCATCTCGACGGTGTAGTTGGCGGGCGCCTTGGGATAGGCCATGACCGCAGGATGATCGGGCTCGACCTGCCAGGGCATGTCGAGCAGTCGCAGGCCGTCGAGTTCGGGCAGGCGCAACAGCTTGGTCTGACCGATGCTGGCCATCGAGCTGCTCCACAGCCGAATGCGCGAACCGATCGCGCGGCGCGCACTTCGGGCTTGTTCGGGGTTCAGCGCCAGAAACACGACATCGGGGTTGTCATCCTTGATCGCTTCACGAAGGGGCTGCGACGAACGCTTGGGATCGAACTCGATCGGCTCGTCGATCTCGCCGCCGCGCTGCGCCCATTCATCACGGAAAGCTTTCGCGCTGCGCTGGGCGAGTCGCGAAGGCGCTCCCACCGCGATCGCACGAGGGGCCCGCTTGCCGATCGCGGCATTCGCCTGCTCGAAAGCAAGGCCGGCCGCCTGCCGTGACTCTGATTCGATCGAGATTCCGAAAAACGTCGTTTGCGACGGCGCCGGCGGATCACCCTCGGGCAGGTTGAGCGCCAGGGTCGGTACCCCGGGAGCACGATCGAGTGTCACCAGCGAGTTGACACCGTCACGCGTCAGCGGCCCCAGCGCGAGGGCTACGCCCCGCTCGCGCAGATCGACAAAAATTCGGCCGAGTGCTTCCGGATCGGAATCGGTTTCGATGACCTCGACCACCACACCGTCACCGTCGCGCGAATGCGATGCCCGCACCCCCGCCACCACGCATTCGGCAACTCGCGCAAACGGCCCCTCGCGTCGCGGAATCAGCAGCGCAACCGTCGTCGGCCCGTCGCCGAAGCGCTTGGGCAGCGCGCGCGAACCCGGCTTTGCCGGGGCAAGCGGCGGCGCTTTAGGCAGTGCGGTCGCCTGGGTGTTTGCGGTCGCCTGTGCGAGCGCAGACAATGAGGGACCGAGACTGCCCAACAGGATCGCGCTGATCAACCTACGACGTGAAGGCATGGCAACTCTGGACGTTGATGTGATGCACCCCGAGACAGGTCCTCAGGCGGATGCTCGGGAAGGGGCTCAGGAAAGTGCTGAGAACGGTGGTTTGGCGGCCGGATTATACGTAGTCGCCACGCCCATCGGTCACCTGTCCGATTTAAGCCTGCGGGCCATTGATGTCCTTCGGCGGGCCGACACTGCGGCCGCGGAAGACACTCGGGTCGCGCGCGTGCTGCTCGATCACATCGGCGCGCATCCGACGCTGATCGCCAGCCATGAGCACAACGAAGCCCGCATGGCGCATGCCATCGTCGAGCGAATCCGCGCCGGCGAGGCGGTTGCCCTGACCAGCGACGCCGGCACGCCGGGCATCAGCGACCCCGGCTCGCGCGTGGTCGCCGCGGTGCATGCGGCCGGCCTGCCGGTGATCCCGGTGCCGGGCGCCTCAGCCGTGACCGCGCTGCTGTCGGTCGCAGGCTTTTCCGAGCCGCGGTTTCGTTTTGAAGGATTTCTGCCGGCGCGCTCACGCGCTCGGCGCGAGCGCCTCGCCACGCTGGCCCGCAGTGACGCGGTCGTGGTGATCTACGAATCGCCACACCGCATCGTCGAGACCGTTGACGATCTGGCCGACACACTCGAACCCGACCGCATCGTCGTGCTCGGGCGTGAACTCACCAAGCGCTTCGAGCAGCTGCATCGAACCACTGCCGGCGCACTGGTCGCCTGGCTCGATGCCGATACCGACCGGCGACGCGGTGAATTCGTGATTGCCTTCGATGCGGCGCCGGCCGAACTGGCGCAGGAGCAGCCGGTGGACGCGCTGCTCGAGGCACTGTGCGCCGAGTTACCGGTGCGACAGTCGGCGCGCCTGATCGCCAGCGCAACCGGTCTGCGTGCCAACGACCTCTATCGCCGGGCGGTGGCGCTTCGACTCGGCGCGTCGGGCACCGGCGATGACGCCAACGCAGACAGCGACACCCCACCGGCCAGCGACAGCGCCAAAGACTGATCGCTATCCGGCAAGCTCAGCGCCGCCAGCTCGCCCCCAAGGCCCATCACCGAACGACCGGGCCCGAAAGCCGGCGGGCTGCCCGGCACGATCAGCTCGACCTCGACGTCGGTGGTGCCGGTTGCGACATAGCCGAGCTTGTAGGCCGCGGTATACGACAGGTCGATCAGTCGCCTGTTCGAGAAGGGGCCGCGATCGTTGATGCGGACCACCACATTGCGGCCATTGCGCAGATTCGTCACCCTGACATAGCTCGGTATCGGCAGCGTCGGATGGGCGCCGGTCATGGCATACATGTCGTAGCGCTCGCCGCTTGAGGTGGGCTGGCCATGAAACTTTTTGCCGTACCACGACGCCATGCCGCGCTCGCGATAGGTCCGCACACCCGGCGTGGGCACGTACTGCTGACCGAGGACTGTGTAAGGCCGGTTGGCATAGGGATGCAGCGACTCCGACCTCGGCACCGCGTCGGGCACGCGTTCGAGGTTGGGCGGCGGATCAGCGCCGGGGCCGTCGGTCGAGCCGCCACCCGACAGAAAACTGCAGCCGGACACACTCGCCAGCAACAGCAGGATGATCGCGGCGATCTTCATCCGCGCGATTTTCCCGAGGCATCGATCGCCGCATCGATCGCGACGTCAATCGATTCGCGCAGCCGCACCAGCGCATCGAGCCCGTCGATCGCACGCGGCCCATACCAGGAGCTGATCTCGCCATCGATGGTCAGACAGCGCCAGGCAGGCAGGCCATGCTCGGTGGCAAATTCGCGGGCATCGCGTTCCCTGAATCGATAGGGCTCACTCGAAAACAGCACGACATCGGCGCGCGAGGGCGGAAAATCCTGCCAGTCGATCTCGGGATAGCGGCGCGCCGACTCGGGCGCAATCGTGCGCAGGCCGACCTGCGCCAGCATGTCCGAGATATAGGTTTCGTTTGACACCGTCATCCAGGGCGCCTTCCAGATCAGATACAGCGCATCAAGCGGCGCCCATTGTCGAGCCCGGGCGCGGTCGATGGCCGCCTGCATGCGCTGCGCCAGCCGGGCGGCGTGCGGCACACGATCGAAGGTCTGTCCGAACTGCGCGTAGAGCGCGAGATTGTCGTGTGCGGTCAGGGGATGCGTGACCACGATGTGCTCAATGTCGCGGGCGAGCCGCTCGACCGTCGGCTTTTCGTTTTCGTCGACATTGACCACCAGATGCGTGGGCGCAAGCGCCAGCACCGCCTCGATATCGACATCCTTGGTGCCGCCGACCTTGGGCACCCCACGCACCGCCTCGCGGGGATGAATGCAAAAGCCGGTCCGGCCGACCATCTGCTCACCCAGATCGAGCTCGAACAGCAGCTCGGTGAGGCTGGGCACCAGACTGACGATGCGCGGCGCGCGGCTCACTGGCCACTTGCGCGCGGCTTGTGCGGGGCGCGCGAGAACAGGACGTCAAAAAGCGGATCGGGCATCACCCGCAGCAGGCGGGCCACCCATCCCATCTGCCAGGGAATGACCGCGAATGAGCGACGCTTTTCGATGGCGGTGACGGCATGCCTTGCAAAGACATCGGCATCCATCAGAAAGGGCATCGGATAGGGATTGGGTGCGGTCATCGGCGTGCGGATATAGCCCGGCGCAATCGTGACCACACCGACGCCGCTGGCGCGCAACTCCAGGCGCAGGCTTTCGAGATAGGCAATGACTGCCGCCTTCGAGGCGCAATAGCCGCCCAGCGACGGCATGCCGCGCACACCGGCCACACTCGCGATGCCAACCAGCGCGCCGGCGCGCTGCGCGCGCATCGCCGCGACGAAGGGCGCAAAGGTATCGAAGACACCGACCACGTTGGTCCGGATGACACGCTCGAATCCGGCCTCATCGCCCGCTACGCCAGTGAGGGTCGGTGCATTGATGCCGGCATTGGCGATCACGACATCGGGCGCACCAAAGCGCTCGAGAAAGTCGCGTCCCATCGCAGCAAGTGCTGCGCGGTCGGTGACATCGAGCGGATAGGCCACCGCATTGGCGCCCGGCATCTGGTCGATGACCGCCGCAATCGCCTCGGCACGGCGCGCGATCAGGCCGATGGTGAGCCCGGGAAAGCGCCGCGCATAGTCGATCGCGAGCGCCTGCCCGAGACCGCTCGATGCGCCGGTCAGCACCACCTTCATCGGCGCGCCGCTCGAGTCCCTGCGCGCCGTGGCAGGTCAGCCGCCCTTGCGAACGCGATCGACCAGCGTGTCGACCATCTTGAGTGCCGCGCCATTCGATCCGGTCATGGACGGCGAGGTGATGTATTTGCCGGCCACCGCGAGCGTGGGCACACCGTCGATCTTGTAGGCCGCGGCGAGCTGGCTGGCCCGCTGCATCTTCGTGCGCACACCAAAGGAGTTGTAGGTATCGATGAACTGCTTGCGATCGATGCCGCTTTTGGCCAGCAGATCGGCCATCGCCTCGGGGGTATCGAGTTTGCTGCGGTCGTTATGGATGGCCGAGAAGACCTTGTCGCTGACCGCATCGGCCTGACCGAGGGTCTCGAGCGTGAAGAAAAGCTGCTGATGCGCCTGAACCTGCCAGGGCACATGCACCTTGCGGAACACGACATCGGCGGGCAGGTGCTTGGCCCAGTCCTTGATCGCCGGCTCGAGCGCAAAGCAATGCGGGCAGCCATACCAGAAGAATTCGATCACCTCGATCTTGCCGGCGGGCGTGTCGACCGGCGCCGGCGGCTTGACCGACTTGAACTCGAAGCCATCACCCGTGCCGCCCTGGGCAGCCGCCTTGAGGGCGATGGGACCAAGACCAAGCGCCAGTGCAAACTTGCGGCGGGAGACTGTTTTCATGGTGATTTTCATGGCAACTGATTCCTTATTTCTGGCGCACGACCGACGCCTCGACGCCGTTTTCGGCAAGACGCGTGCGGGCCCGGTTCAAGTCGTCGAGCTGGCCATAGGGACCAACCCTGACCCGGTAGAACGTGACGCCGTTGACCTCGGCCATCACGATGCGAGCTTCAAAGCCGACCAGCGCGAGCCGCGCCTTCATGGCCTCGGCATCTTCCTGTCCCTTGAAGGCCCCTGCCTGAAGCAGGTAGGTGGTCTTGTCGACAGGGGTCTCGGCGGCCGGTGGCGCGGTGGTTGAAGCGGGGGCGGCGGGCGCAGCAGGTGCGCCAGGCGTGGTCGAGGCAGCGGTGCCGGGGGCCGCAGGCGCAGTCGAGGGTGCATCGGTGGCGGGTGCAGCAGGCGG
>CAIKZV010000361.1 GCA_903831925.1 uncultured Burkholderiales bacterium | reverse complement strand
CCATCCTGGCGCGATCGATTTCGGTCAAGCCCGAGGGTTTGACGAGGACGCTGTCGGGCAGACCAATCTTGCCGATGTCGTGCAGCGGCGCCGCGCCGAGCAGCAAGTCCTGCTGGTCCAGGCTCAGCCCATGATGGTGACCAATCGTCGCCGCATACTGCGCCATGCGGGTCGTGTGCTTGCCAGTTCGCTCGTCGCGAAAGACCGCGACCTTCTCGAGCATGCGCCGCAGCACCGCGTCCTGCGGCTCGAGGTCCCATCGCGCCGATGGCATGCTACCGCTGCTGTGCACATTGAAAGGCTGAAATCCAGGAACGGCTGTTGAGGCCATCGCAGCCAATCGCGTCAGGTTGCGAATCTTGAGCGAAAATTCTTGCGCAACCAATGGCTTGGCAATGACCTCATGCGCGCCGGCACGGTAGGCCAGCATACGAATGGCGGCCAGGTCCGCGCAGCCCGACACCATCACCACAGGCGTGTGCTGAACCGCACCTGCCTGTTGCAGCAGTCCCAGCAATTGCACCCCGTCGAGTTCGGGCATCCGGTAGTCGAGCAGCAACAGGCCGGGCGGCTTGGCGCGAAATGCGATCAATGCCTTGCGCGGATCCGTAAAGCCCTGGATATCGTCAAAGCCCGCGCGCCCTAGCAGCAAGCGCATCTGGCCCAGAACCGTGGGGTTGTCGTCAACGATGCCGATCGAGGTCATGCAATGGGCTATCGGTCGAAAGACCGAAAACGAAAGCTGTATTTCCGCGAAGTACGCGGCTTGTATCGCCGACCGCAGACCACTTCCAGCACATCGCTTGACCCCACCGCGGCGCGCAGATCAGCGACCCGGCGTCCAGACCTGATCCGGCAAGGCGGCCAACCATGGCAAAGGCTTGCCAGGGGCCATGGCGCTCGACACCAGATAGCCTTGGACATGGGTACATCCCACCTGCACCACAGCATCAAGCTCCTGCATCGACTCCACCCCTTCAGCGACCACCCGCAGGTCGAGCAATCGACCCAAGGTCGCGCAACCCCGAACAATGGCCTGCATGCGCGGATCTCGGTCGATCTCGTGAACGAAGACGCGATCAAGCTTGAGTTCAGAGAATGGCATGTTCGACAACTGCGACAGGCTCGAATAGGCCATGCCGAAATCGTCGATCGCGAGGTTGAAGCCCAGCATGCGAATCCGGGCGGTGTTCTCCACCACATGCGCCAAGTCGCTCATTGCGTCGGTCTCAGTGATCTCGATCGTGATCCAACTCGGGTCCAGGCCTGCTCTGTTCACAACCTCGGGCAAGGTCTTGCAAAAACCCCAGTCGGACATCGATTGCAAAGACGCATTGACCGACCCACTGACGGCGAGCCCACGTCTCAGGCTTTCGGAGACCAAGGCAACCGTTTGTTGAAGCATCGACAAGGTTGCCTCTTCCAACAGTCCATACTTTGCAAGACCCGGCAGCAATCGGTCAGGCATGATCAAGCCGCCGTCGTCGTCTCGCGCCCGCATCAGCGCCTCGAAGCCAACAATTTCTCGTGTTTTCAAACGCAGTTGCGGCTGCATCCAGGCCTGCAAACCACCGCGATCCAGCAATAGCCGCAACTCGGAACGACTCAGCATGAGGTCGGCTACATTCAACGTTATCTCGGTAATTGAAGGTTGAAACTGCTGCAGACGACTGGCAATCTCGGCTGCCAAGACCGGCTCTTCCGCCGATCCTGCCACCGGAACACCACAGACCGCCGCCAGCATCAGCGCCGACTTGATCACCGCTCTTTGCTGACGACTGACGATGAAAATTGCCGGGCAAGGCGTCGCCAGCGCCAGACTGCGTATCAACTGCAGGCCATCGCCATCTTCAAAAGTCAAGGACATCAGCAGCAGGTCAGGCGGTGCAGAGGTCGCTTGCAGGTCCTGCTGTAGCGCCAGCATGGAGATCAACACTCTTTCAACCTGCCAGGAGGCCGAGGCGATGGCCAGGCCCAACTCGGCCGCACGCGCCGGGTCTCCGACCAACACCCAACAACGCCTTGGCGGAGGATCGTTGGCCGTGTCGGTCATGGCAGATGACCCGAAATGACCTCAGCGCAGATGTTCCTGACATCGGCAAACGAAATCGGCTTGATCAACAGGCCACTGAATCCGTTGGCCAGCATCCGGCCTCGCTCCTCGGGCATGCTGTGCGCGGTATAGGCAACGACGGGCAGGCTGGTCAGGCCCAGATCATCACGGATCGCCCGGCATACCTGCTCGCCACTCATCTG
>CAIKZV010000360.1 GCA_903831925.1 uncultured Burkholderiales bacterium | reverse complement strand
GCGCCGGCCTCGCGCAGCCGCGCGGTGGAGGGCGCATCGACATCCCAGCGTTGTGCCGGATCGACGGTCTTTGATCCGCGCAGGGTCGGCCAGCCACGCGTGAGCAGCAGGTCCTTGACCGAGACCGGTACACCATCGAGTGGCCCCACCGGTGCGCCGCGCTGCCAGCGTTCCTCGCTGGCGCGGGCATCGCGCAGCGCCGACTCATGGTCGACCAGCACAAAGGCATTGAGCTTGGGATTGAGGCGGTCGATGCGATCGAGCGTGGCCCGGGTCACATCGAGCGGTGACAGCTGCTTGCGCCGATAAGCCGCGAGCAGATCGGTGGCACTGAGATAGGCGAGATCGTCGTTGTCCATGATGCGGGTCGGCGGCGATGCCTCATTTGCGGGGATGCGATTCAGCGTAGCACAATGGTTTCACCCCTTACTGGAGCACACCGAGTGGCCACCATCGCGATCGGCGGAATGCAGCACGAGACCAATACCTTCGCGCCGTCGAAGGCCGACTATGCCGCCTTCGAGGCGGGCGGCGGCTGGCCGACGATCCAGCGCGGTGCCCCGCTTTTCGAGGCAGTGGCCGGCGCCAACATTCCGGTGCAGGGCGCCATCGAGGCACTGCGCGCGCGCGGCCACACCATGGTGCCGCTGACCTGGGCGGCGGCATCGCCCTCGGCACAGGTCACGCAGCATGCCTTCGAGACCATCGTCGGCGACCTGATCGCCCGTCTGAAGGCGATGGATCAGCTTGACGGTGTCTACCTCGATCTGCACGGCGCGATGGTCTGCGAGCATGTCGACGACGGCGAGGGCGAAATCCTGCGGCGCGTGCGCGAGGTGGTCGGGCCGCGTGTGCCGGTGGTGGCGAGCCTCGATCTGCATGCCAATGTCACGCGGCAGATGGTCGCAATGTCCGATGGCCTGACCATCTATCGCACCTATCCCCATGTGGACATGGCCGAAACCGGCGGGCGTGCTGCCGCACTGCTCGATGCGATGCTGTCGCAGGGCAAGCGTCCGGCCAAGGCCTTCCGGCAGTTCGACTACCTGACCGGCATTCCGTCGCAGTCGACCTTCATCGAGCCCTGCCAGGGTCTGTATGGCCGCATCGCCGACATCGAGCGGCGTCATGGTGTGTCGGTCGATTTCGCACCCGGCTTTCCGATGGCCGATTTCCCCGAGTGCGGCATGTCGGTGGTGGCCTACGGCCCGAGCCCGGCAGTGGCGCAGGCCGCGCTCGACGAGATCGGCGATGCGGTGGCGGCGGCCGAGCCCGATTTTGCGCTGGAGCTGCTCACGCCCGACGAAGCCGTGCAGCGCGCGATGCGCACCGGCGCACCCGGCTCGCCCACCGTGCTGGCCGATACCCAGGACAACCCGGGTGCCGGCGGCAATGGCGATACCACCGGCCTGCTCGCCGCGCTGATCCGTCATCGCCCGCCCGATGCGGTGCTCGGCCTGCTGATCGATCCGCCCAGTGCGGCCCGTGCCCATGAAGCCGGCCAGGGGGCGACGCTCGAGTTCGCGCTCGGCGCGATCTCGGGTGTGGCCGGCCATGTGCCGGTGGTTGGCCGATTCACGGTCGAGCGCCTGGGCGACGGTGTGTTCACCTGTACCGGCCCGATGTTTCGCGGATTTCGCATGACGCTCGGCCAGATGGCGCTGCTGCGCGAAGAGAACTCCGGCGTGCGGGTGATCCTGGCCAGCCGCAAGGCCCAGGCGGCCGATCAGGAGATGTTCCGCCATGTCGGCATCGAGCCGGTGCGCCAGCGGCTGCTGGCGCTCAAGAGCTCGGTGCATTTCCGGGCCGACTTCCAGCCGATCGCCCGTGAAGTGCTGGTGGTGCGCTCGCCCGGCCCGGCACTGGCCGACCCGGTCGATTTCGCCTGGACGCGGCTGCGCCCGGGCATTCGCATGCGCCCGCTCGGGCCGGTATTTACTCGGGCTTGACGCCCGAGGCCTTGAACACCTCGCCCCAGCGCGGGGTGTCCTTGCGCACGATCTCGGCAAAACCTGCCGGCGTCGTGCCGGTGGGCAGCAGGCCGAGCTCGAGAATCTTCTTCTTGCCTTCGGGCGACTGCAGGATCTTGTTGATCTCCTGACTCATGCGCTCGACCACCGCCTTGGGCGAGCCCTTGGGCGTCACGATGCCGTTCCAGCCGACCAGGTCGAGCGTCGGATAACCCTGCTCGGCGAAGGTCGGGGTGTTCGGATACAGCGGCCAGCGCTTGGTGCCGGTGACTGCCAGCAGATTGGCCCGACCGCTCTGGATGAAGGGCCCGGTGGTGGCAAAGTCGTGCACGCCCATGGTCGCGATGCCGGCCACGATGTCCTGGGTGGCGGGGCCTGCGCCCTTGTAGGCGACATGCACGGTATCGAGCTTGGCGGCCTGGGTGAACATCTCGCCATACAGATGCGACGAGCTGCCCACGCCGAAGGATCCGAAGGTGGTCTTGCCCGGATTTTTCTTCACGAAAGCGACGTACTCGTCGAGGGTCTTGATGCCGCTGGCCGACGAGACGATCAGGCCAAGCGCAGCTTCGCCGAGCTGCGTCACCGTGTCGAAGTCATCCTGCGAATACGGCAGCTTGGTGTAAGCGAACATGTTGATGCAGTAGTTCGACGAGTTGATATAGACATAGGTGTAGCCATCGGGCGGCGACTGCTTGGTGGCGGTGATGCCGATGATGCCGTTGGCCCCGACCTTGTTTTCGACGATGACCTGCTGGCCAAGCACCGGGCTGAGTTTTTCGGCCAGATAGCGCGAGACGATGTCGGTCTGCCCGCCGGGCGGATAGGGCACGATCAGTTTGATCGGCCGATCGGGCCAGGCTTGCGCGAAGGCGGGGCTGAACGATGTCAGCGAGGCGAGCGCAAGCGTTGCGCCGGCCAACAGGCGTGAGAAGCGGTTCATTCATGTCTCCGAATGGAATTGTGGGCGCAGTCTAACGGCTGGCTTCCGATTTTCGAAAGCAATCGCTGCAAGTGAACCGCAGCCTTAGGCCGGCGGGCCGGCTGCGCCGCAGCGCCTCGGTGTAGGCTGGCGAATATCGATCGAACAATCCTGAGAGGAGACACCATGACCGAACCGCTCTGGCGCTGGTCCGCCACCGATCTGGCGCACGCCATCCGCACGCACCGCATTTCAAGCCGCGAGGCGACCGAGTCGTGTCTGGAGCGCGTGGCCGAGGTTAATCCGCGGCTCAATGCGATTGTCGAGGTTCTGCACGACAGCGCGCTGGCGGCTGCCGACGCAGCCGATCGGGCGGTCGCCAATGGCGAGGTGCTTGGCGTGCTGCACGGTGTGCCGGTGACCACCAAAGTGAACGTCGATCAGCGTGGCTGCCCGACCACCAACGGCATCGTGGCCCTGCGCGATGCGATTGCGACCGACGACAGCCCGGTGGTGGCCAACCTTCGGCGCGCCGGCGCGGTGATCTTCGGTCGCACCAACACGCCGGCATTTTCGTTTCGCTGGTTCACCGACAACGACCTGCATGGCCGCACGCTCAACCCCTGGTCGCGCGAGCACACGCCGGGTGGCTCGAGCGGCGGCGCCTCATCGGCGGTGGCCTCTGGCATGGGCCCGATTGCGCACGGCAACGACATCGCAGGCTCGGTGCGCTATCCGGCCTATTGCACCGGCATCTATGGTCTGCGGCCCTCGGTCGGGCGCATTCCCAATTTCAATCCGAGTGCGGCCGAGGAGCGTCCGCCTGCGATGGCGATGATGTCGGTCCAGGGGCCGCTGGCTCGCACCGTGGGCGATCTGCGGATTGCGCTGCAGGCGATGTCGGCGGCCGATATCCGTGATCCGGCCTGGGTGCCGGCGCCGCTGCAGGGCGCAGCACTCACGCGCCCGATCAAGGTGGCCTACAGCGCATCGATCCCCGGTGTCACCGTGCATCCTGCGGTGGCGGCTGCGGTCGAACGCGCGGCGCGCTGGCTCTCGGATGCAGGCTATCGGATCGAGGCGGTCGAGCCACCCGATATGGTCGAAGCCGCGAAGCTGTGGCAACTGATCGCCGACAACGAGGCGCGGCTGGTGATGGGGCCGCTGGTCGAGCGGCTCGGCGACGATGGCATCCGCACCGCCTTCACTGCGATGACGCGCCATACCCCGGTGCTCGATACCGAGGGCTACTTCCGCGCGCTGGCCCGGCGCACCACGCTCATTCGCCGCTGGAATGCCTTCCTGCAGGACTATCCGCTGGTGCTGGGGCCGCTGAGCGCCGAGCCGCCGTTTGCCTGGGGGCTCGATGTCGAATCGCCCGAGGGCATGGACCGCATCATTGCCGCGCAGATGCCGCAGTTCAGCGTGCCGCTGCTGGGCTTGCCGGCGATCTGCGCGCCGGCCGGCTCGGTCAATGGCTTGCCGATTGGTGTGCAGCTCATCGGTGCGCGCTTTCGGGAAGACACCCTGCTCGATGCCGCCGAGGTGCTCGAGGCCCGCCATCCCTGTGTGGCGCCGATCGATCCGGTGTTCGCGGCATGACACCGGCCGAGCTGCCGGCGCAACAGGATCTGCCCTGCGCCTGGTACGGCCCGCAGATGAGCGCGAGCCGCCAGGACTGGACGCTTGCGCTGAGCCAGGCCGATTGCCGCGAGATCCGGGCGGCACTTGATGCCTGGCTGGCGCGGCAGGCCGTGCAGCGCAGCCCGGCACCGCTGACCGCCGCTGATTTCGTCCTGCCCACGCTCGGGCCCCGCCTCGCTCAGTTGCGCCACGAGCTCCTGCATGGGCGCGGTTTTTTCCTGCTCACCGGCATGCCGGTCGGGCACTGGTCGCAGCGCGATGTGGCGCTGGCCTTCATCGGGCTGGGCGCGCATCTGGGCAATGCCCGCTCGCAAAACGCGGCCGGCCATCTGCTTGGCCATGTGCGCGATCTCGGTCTGGCCAGCACCGACCCCAATGTCCGCCTGTATCAGACCCACGAGCGACAGACCTTCCATACCGATTCGTGCGATGTGGTTGGCCTGCTGTGCATCAACGAGGCGCAGCAGGGCGGCGATTCGCTGCTGGTGAGCTCGACCACGATCTACAACGAGATGCGCCGCCGTCGCCCCGATCTGGCGGCGCTGCTCTTCGAGCCACTGGCCACCGACCGGCGCGGCGAGGTGCCCATCGGCATGAAGCCCTGGTTCGATATCCCGGTCTTCAACTGGCATGACGGTTCGCTGAGCGCGCTCTATCAGCGCCAGTACATCGACAGTGCCCAGCGTTTCGAGAATGCGCCAAGGCTTGCTGCGGCCAAGGTCGAAGCGCTCGATCTTTTCGACGCGCTCGCCAACGACCCGGCTCTGAATTTCACCATGCGGCTTGCACCCGGCGACATGCAGTTCGTGCACAACCACAACCTGCTGCACGATCGAAGCGGCTTTACCGACTGGCCCGATGCCGCACGCCGTCGTCATCTGCTGCGGCTATGGCTCGCGGTGCCCGGTGCGCGAGCGCTGCCGCCGGTGTTTGCGCAGCGCTATGGCAGCGTGACGGTCGGTGATCGGGGCGGCATTGTGGTGCCGGGCACCACGCCCTGCGTGCCGCTCGATGAGGGGACTCGCTGAGCTACCGCGTCTTGGCCGTTCGGGAGTTCATTGAGCGAATGGGGATCAAACCGGGCTTTTTGCCTCGGTCTTGACGCACCTCAAAGCCTGGCATCGCGTCGGCGTGAACAATCGGGGCATGGCCTCAACACCTTCAATCAGATCGCTGTCGATTGCGTCGCGGTCGACCGCATCGATTCCGATCGATTCGGCTGAGCCGCTCCACCAGGCCACGGCATGAGGCCGGCCTCGGCCCAGCTGATCAGCCGCGAAGTCCTGCCCTTCTATGCAAGCCTGGCGGCACTGGCCGCCGGCACGCTGCTGATCGACGCAGCGCTTCATCTGCTCGATGCGGTCTGGATCGGCCGCTACCTCGGCATTGCCGGCACCCTCATCATCATTGCGTCTTTCGGCTATTCGCTGCGCAAGCGCAAGCTGATCACCGGCGGCAATCCGGTGACGCTGCTGCGCATGCATGAACGCATGGCCTGGTTCGGCTCGCTGCTGGTGCTGGTTCATGCCGGCATTCACTTCAATGCCCTGCTTGGCTGGCTCGCGGTTGGCGCGATGCTGATCAATGTCGCCAGCGGCCTGACCGGCAAGTATTTGCTGCGCAGCGCCCGCAGCCGACTCGATGCGGCACGAGAGCGTCTGCGCGGCGAGGGCCTGTCGGACGAGGCGCTCGATGAGCGGCTCTACTGGGACAGCCTGACCGTCGATACCGTCAAGCGGTGGCGTGCCCTGCATCGTCCGATCACGCTCGCCTTCGGTGTGCTGGCGCTTGCGCACATCATCGGCATCAGTCTGTTCTGGGGCTGGAAATGAATGCCCTGTGGCTGCGGATCAGGGGCTGGCTGGCGGCGCTGCGCAGCCGCTGGTTTCTGGCATCGATCTCGGTGGCCCTCATCGGTGTGGTGGCACTGGCCTTTATCAATCCGCGACTGATGATCAGCCCCGGCGCATTGATGCCGGCCCATGCCGACCTGTCGAACGACTGCTTTGCCTGTCATTCGCCCCTGCGCGGTGTGTCGGCTCAACGCTGCGTGAGCTGCCACGCTGTGGCCGACATCGGCTTGCGCACGACCACCGGCAAAGCGACTGCGGCCAGTACGACGCTGCCGTTTCATCAGGAGCTGATCGAGCAGGATTGCATGGCCTGCCACAGTGATCACAGCAGCCCGAGGCTGGTCGGCGAGCGTGGCGTCAAACCCTTCTCGCACGAACTGCTGCGCCCGGCGATCCGCGATCGCTGCGAGAGCTGCCATCAGGCGCCGGTCAATGTCCTGCATCGCGGCCTGAACACCGGCTGCGCGCAATGCCATCGTCCGCCTGCCTGGACGCCTGCCACCTTCGAACACGAAAAATATTTTTTACTCGACCGCGACCACAACGCACCCTGTGCGACCTGCCATCTTGGCAATGTGTTCAGCCGCTACACCTGCTACGGCTGCCACGAGCACACCGTCTCGAATATCGAGCGCAAGCACCGCAAGGAAGGCATCGCTGACTTCACGAACTGCGTGGCGTGTCATCGCAACGCGAGCGAGGAGCCCGAGCACGGCCGCGCGGGCGGGCGTGAAGCAGGCAAATCGGGTGATGCGGTGACGTCCGGTAAGGCCGCAAACTCAGGCCAGCGGCGCGAGCGCGATTGATTCGCCCGCGCTCAGAATCTCAGACCCTCAGGGCGTCGGTCCCCAGGGTGCCGCCATCAGCAGCTTGTTTTGCTGATGCTGCAGCATCGGTCGAAGCTGTTTGGCAAAGGCCATGAATTCCGGGTCGGAAAACAGGCCCGCCCAGAAGGCGCGACGGTCGGCGTCATCGTTGAATTTCCACAGATGCACCAGCTGGTTGATCGCGCCGATATCGCCTGTGAAGTAGCCCACCAGCCTTGGCGGATGCTTGGCCACGGCCGGCCAGCCCTGGGTTTTGTAGAGCTCGACGACATCGGCCATCTTGCCGACGACGACGTCATAGGTGCGAAGTTCGAAAATTGCCATGGTGAGTGTCTCCCGGTGGTGAGGTGTCTGCGGGCAGTGTAGCCTTGCCCTGCCGTCCCCTTCCAACGCCCCATTCACAGACCGAAACGCTCATGACGATCATCCTGGTAAGACACGGCGAGACTGCGCTCAATGCCGCTCGCACTCTGCAGTTCCCTGATACGCCGCTTGGCGAGCGAGGCCTGGAGCAGGCTCGGGCGGTTGGCCGTCGTTTTGCTGCCGCACCCCCCAAGGCGATCGTGAGCAGCGACATGGCCCGCGCGCGTCAGACGGCAGAAGCGATTGCCAAGGCCACAGGTCTTTCGGTGATCGAGTCGCCGCTGCTTGGCGAGCGCAATTTCGGCGATCTGCGTGGCAGCCGTTTCGACGATCTGCCCTACGACCCGATCCATGATGATCGCGGTCCGCCCAACGGCGAATCGATGGCCCAGTTTCGCGCGCGCATCGCGCAGGCCTACAGCTGGATCCTCGCGATGCGCGAGCAGGTTGGCGGCGATCTGGCGGTGGTCTCGCATGGTCTTTTCATCCGCGAATTCCTGAACGCCCATGCGCATCTGCCCGAGGGGCTGGATGTGCCCGAAAAACTCGAGAACACCTCGGTGTCGATCCTGCTGGCCGAGCCGCCCCACACCGCGCAGCTGATCGGATGCAGCCTGCATCTGGAGGGCGATGCGCGCGGCGACGGTCGCGGCGTGGTGGGGGTCTGAGGCTGGCTGCGCGCTTCTTCCCGCCTGACCCGGCCCTCAGGCCACGTTGCGCGTGCGCCCTTTCCAGAACGGTTCGCGCAGCGCGGTCTTGAGCACCTTGCCCGCGCCTGACAAAGGCAGGGCCTCCACGAAGTCGATGCTGCGCGGGCACTTGTAGCCGGCGATCAATGATTTGCAGTGCGCGATCAGGGCCTCGGGTGCGGGGTCCTGCCCGGGCTTGCGCACCACCACCGCATGCACCGACTCGCCCCACTGCTCGCTCGGAATGCCGATCACCGCGCAGGCTGCAATCGACGGATGCTGCGCCAGCGCATTTTCGACTTCGGCCGAATAGATGTTTTCGCCGCCGCTGATGATCATGTCCTTCAGTCGATCGGCGATGAAGATGAAGCCGTCCTCGTCCATGTAGGCGCCGTCACCGGTATGCATCCAGCCGTTCCTGAGTGCGGCCGCGGTCTGCTCGGGCTTGTTCCAGTAGCCCTGCATCACATTCGGGCCGCGCACGATCACTTCGCCCACCGTGCCGCGCGGCACCTCGCGTCCCTCGGTGTCGACGATGCGCACCTCGCAGCAAAAGCTCGCCCGGCCGGCGGCCCGCAGCTTGCCGAATTTGCGGCCCTCGGCGGTATGCGCCCAGGCCGGGTTGATGGTCGCCAGCGGTGAGAGCTCGGTCATGCCGTAGGCCTGCATGAAGCCCACCCCCGGCAGCGCGGCCATGGCCCGCTCGATCACCGCTTCCGACATCGGTGAGGCGCCATAGGCGATGGTGTGCAGCGCGCTCAGGTCGCGCGGCTGCTTCATCGCCGGATGGTCGACCATCATCTGGATCATGGTCGGCACCAGCAGCACATGGGTGACCCGGTCGCGGGCCATGATGTCGAGCACCCCCTCCGGGTTGAAGCCCGGCACGATCGAATGCGAGTTGCCTTCGATCCAGTGCGGCATCGCCACGCCCATATCGGCCAGATGGAACATCGGCGCGGCATGCAGATAGGTGCCGTTGGGCGTGGCCAGGCCATCGGCGCGCATCGCCAGGCCCGAGCTGCACAGATTGGTGTGGCTGAGCATCACGCCCTTGGGAAAGCCGGTCGTGCCGCCGGTGTAGAAGATGCCGGCCAGGTCATCGCCGCGCCTGCCGGCATCCGCGACAGGTGCCGAGGCGGCAATCAGCGCCTCGTAGTCATGGGTGCCGGCGGGCGCCTGCGCGTCGCCGCAATAGATGACCTCGCGCAGGGTCTTGGCATCGCGGCGCAGCCCCTCGATCATCGGGCGAAAGTTCTCGTCGACCAGCAGCAGGGTCGATCCGGAATCGTCGAGCGAATAGACGATTTCGGCGGCCGACCACCGTGTGTTGCAGGGGTTGAGCACGCCGCCGGCCCAGGGCACGGCCATCTGGTATTCGAGGTAGCGGTCGGAGTTGAGCGAGAGCATGGCGACCCGATCGCCGGCCTTGATGCCGAGTGACTGCAGTCCGCCTGCAAGGCGCGCAACGCGATCGGCAAATTCTCTGAAAGTGCGGCTGCGGTCGCCGAAGCGCACCGCGGTGCGCTCGGGATGCTGCTGGACCGCGCGGTGAAGGGCTTGGGTGAGATACATCGTCGGGTCTCCGGTCTCGGTTATTCGTTGTTGATTGGCTGTGTACCAGCGGGTGCGCCATCCCAGCAGCGGGCGAGCAGCTCGGTGGGCCAGGGTCGCGATTGCCGCACTGCGCGCTCGATCCAGACATGGCGCACGCGTCCGCGCCCGGCCAGCAGCGGCTCTGCCTGCGCGCCGACGTCCCAGATCTCGACGGTGTGCTCCATGCTGCTGCGACCGACCTTGTCGACCCGGATGCGGCACAGCACTGCGCCCGGCGGATTCACCTCGCGCAGAAAGTCATAGGTTGTGCTGGCCATGACTGCGGCAAAGGGCTGGGTGCGGTCGCGAATGCCCATCGCCACATACCAGCCATGGAAGGTCCGGTTGATGAAGGCGAAGTAGCGCGCATTGTTGACATGATTCGAGAAGCGGTCCTCGGGCAGGTCGTCCTCGGTGACCTCGATGCGAAGCTCGTGTGTCTGCAGGGGTGCTGTCATCGCTGTCGGCGCTCAGGCCACCTGGCCGGCCGCAGCCAGCTCCTGCGCAAACACATCCGGCCGGTCGGAGGTGGTGGCGCGCTGCATGTCGCGCGCAAAGCGGGTGTCGTCAAAAGGCGTGCCGCGATGCATGGTGCAGCGGTTGTCCCAGAGCACCAGGTCGCCCACCCGCCAGCGATGCAGATAGGTAAAGCGCCGCTCGGTGGCGTGCGCAATCAGCTGGGCGAGGAGCGCCTGCGCGGCCGAATCGTCCATGCCGCGGATGCGACCGATATGCGAGGCCAGATAGAGCGAGCGTCGCCCCGAATCGGACAGGGTGCGAACCAGCGGCCGAGCCAGTGGCGCAAAGGCGATTCGCTCGGGCTCGGAGAAGTCGGTAAAGCCCAGCCGTGCGCGCGAATAGAGCAGCGAGTGCTCGGCGATCAGGCCGTTGATCTTTTCGAGCGTGGCGGCATCGAGCCCATCGTATGCGGCGCGCAGGTCGGCAAATTCGGTGTGCCCGCCGACCGGTGCGACCGAGCGGCAATAGAGCATCGAGGTGTAGCCGGTCGGCTGCTTGAAGGAGCTGTCGGTGTGCCACAGCCGGTTACCGAGCTGAAATTGCCGCAGGCGGTTGTCCTTGTCCCAGACCTTGCCATCGGGCGTGAGGTTGGCGATATCGGCGATTTCTTCCCGCACCCGCAGCGCCTGCCCGGGCATGATCGAGGCCACGCTGCGCTCCAGTGGACCGAAGATTTTTGCGAAGTCGAGATGCTGCTGAACCGTGAGGTTCTGGGCGGTGAAGATCAGCACGCCGTACTCGGTGAAGGCGGCCCGAATCGCCTGTTCATCGGCCGGCTTGAGCGGCTGGGCCAGATCGATATCGCCGACCTCGGCAGCAAAGCCCGGGGTCATGGCAGACAGGGTGATCGGCATGGTGTCTCCTGCATTCGGATGTGGCGCCGTCATCGTCGCGGGCCGTCGATGCGAGCTTATCTCGGAATCCGTCTGGACGTGGAGCAGTCCCGTCACGCCTCGCGTACCATCGATCGATTGCCACTGACCTCATTGCCCAGACCATGACCGACGCTCTCAAAGACCCGATCGACCAGGCCGCGCTGCTCGAGCGCGTCAGTGCCTTTGCCCGTGAAGTGGTAGCGCCCGGCGCCATCGTCTGGGAACGCGAACGGCGCATCGGACGCGAGGCGATCGATCAGGCGGCAGCCTTTGGTTTGTGCGGCATCGAGGCGCCGCGCGAACACGGCGGACTTGGCCTGCCGTTTTCGATGAAGGTCAAGGTCACCGAGCGGCTGGCCGCCGCCGACTTCGGTTTTGCGATGTCGCTGATCAATACCCAGAATGTCTCGTTCAAGCTGCTGCGCGATGCCGTGCCGGAGGTGGCCGCCCGCTATGTGCCGGGCCTGATCGCCGGCAAGCTGATCGGCTGCACTGCGCTCACCGAGCCGCATGCCGGATCCGACTTCGGTGCCATCAAGACCCTGGCCACCAAGGTTGATGGCGGCTGGCGCATCAGCGGACGAAAGGCCTGGATCGTGAATGCACCGATCGCCGATGTTGTGATCCTCTTTGCCCAGACCGAGGCCGGCGCGGGCCCGCGCGGCATTGCCGGCTTCGTGATCGATGCCCGCCGGGCCGGTTTCATCCATGAGACCGGTTTTGATCTGGCCGGCCAGCACACCATCGGTGCCGGGGCGTTCACGCTCGACGGCTATCTGGCTGCCGACAACGAAATGCTGCAGCCGCCCGGGCTGGCCTTCAAATCGGCGATGACCTCGATCAATGGCGCGCGCACCTATATCGCAGCGATGGCCTGCGGCATGGTCGGCGAGGCGCTGCGCATCGCCGCCGAATACGGCGAGCGTCGCACCACCTTTGGTGAGCCGCTGGCTGCGCACCAGGGATGGGGTTGGCGTCTGGCCGAAGCCTCGGCAGAGCTTGCCGCCTGCCGGCTGATGGTGTCGCATGCGGCGTCGCGCATCGATGCCGGGCTCGATGCCCAGATCGAGGCGGCGCAGGCCAAGCTGCTCTCGACCCGCATGGCCGATCGTCAGATTGCGGCGCTCGCCCAGGCCATGGGCGCCGAGGGCCTGCGCGAGGTGCATCCCTTCGGCCGTCATCAGGTGGGTGCCCGCGTGTCCAACTTCGTCGACGGCTCGACCGAGGTCATGCTCGATCGGATCGCGGCCGGCGTGCGCCGGGCGGCCGCCGCCGCGGGCTGATCTGTACGTCACTGATCTGCACGCGACTGATTTGCACGCCACTGAGCTGCACGCGACTGAATTGCACGTCAATCTGCGCGGTATCCGGCTGATGGCCGGTGCAATGGCCTGCTTTGTCGTCAATGACATGCTGGTCAAGATCGTGAGTCAGCACCTGCCTGCGGCGCAGCTGATTTTTCTGCGGGGTCTGATGGCCAGCGTGCTGATCCTGGCGATCGCGCGAATCACCGGCACGCCGATGCGCAGGGCCGAGCTGACCCAGCCCTCGGTGATGGTGCGTGCAGCGATCGATGGCATCGCATCGATTTTTTATCTGGTGTCGCTCTTTCATCTGCCGATCGCCAATGCCACCGCGATCAACATGGCCTCGCCGCTCTTCATTGCGATCTTTGCGGTGCTCTTGCTGGGTGAGCGCATCGACACGCGCCGGGGCCTGGCGATCGGCGCCGGCTTTATCGGCGTGCTGATGGTGATCCAGCCGCGCTCCGAGGGCTTCAATGCCTTTTCGCTGCTGTGCCTGCTGGCAACCTTCCTGCATGCGGTACGCGATCTGGCCACGCGGCGCATCGCCCCCGGCATTGCGTCGCTGGCGATCACCCTGAGCACCGCAGTGGCGGTGACGCTGATGGCAGGCGGGCTGTCGGTCTTTCAGGGCTGGCAGACACCGGGTGGTTTTGAACTTCTCATGCTGGCCGGTGCATCGGTGTTTCTGTCGGCCGGCTATCTGATGATCATTGCCAGCACCCGGAGTGGCGACCTCTCGGTGGTGGCGCCGTTTCGCTATACCGGCCTGCTGTGCGCGCTGGTGCTGGGCTGGCTGGTCTGGGGCGATGTGCCCAATGCCCTGGCCTGGCTGGGCATTGCGCTGCTGCTGGCGGCGGGCCTCTATCTGCTGGGGCATGAGCGAGCGCGCCAGGCCGCCTCCGGCTAAGCAGGCGGCCCGATATAGTGCCGAATGCCCTGTGAACCGATTCCTCTGAAATCCCGACGCCGATGACCACTTCACCCATTGCGCCACCCGTGCCATCCGTGCCATCCGTGACTGCTGTGCCCGCACAGCAGTCTGTTGCCGATACCGGCCCGCGCATCAACCCGGCCTATCTGAATATCGGTGAATCGCTGGTGCGCGAGCTCTCGCGAATGATGTCGGTGCCCGGCATGATTTCGCTGGCCGGTGGTTACCCCGGCCCCGAGCTTTTTGATCGCGACGGCATCCGCGACGCAGCCCATGCCGCACTCACCGATGCGCCGGTGGCCTGTCTGCAATACGGCCCGACCGAGGGCCTGCCGGCGCTGCGCGAATCCATCTGCGAATGGATGTCGACCTGCGGCACCACGGTCAAGCCTGATGACGTGCTGGTGACCGGCGGCTCGCAGCAGGGCTTCGATCTGCTGGTGCGCACCCTGCTTGCGCCGGGCGATGCCGCGATGGTCGAGCGGCCGACCTATACCGGTCCGCTGCGCGTGCTGAAGGTCGCCGGCGTAAAGACGATCACCGTCGGCGTCGATGCGCAGGGGCTTGATGTCGATGAGCTCGAGAGCCTGCTTCGCGACCCTGCGGTGCCGCGCCCGAAATTGCTCTATGTGGTGCCTACGTTTGCCAATCCGAGCGGCGCCACCATGCCGATCGCCCGCCGCCTGAAGCTGCTGGCGCTGGCGCTTGAATACCGGTTCGTGATCGTTGAAGACGACCCCTATGGCCAGCTGCGCTTCGAAGGCGAGCCGGTGCCGCATGTGGCCGCCCTGGTCGACCGGGTGCCGGGTTCGCGCGACTGGGTGGTGCATCTTGGCAGCTTCTCGAAGGTGATCGCGCCGGGCCTGCGCGTGGCCTGGCTGACCGCGCCGCCCGCGCTGCGTCGTGCCGCCATGTTGGCCAAGCAGCTCGATGACATCTCCAACCCGGGCTTCACGCAGATGACGGTGCACCGCTATCTCGCCGCTGGCCGGCTCACCGCGCATCTGCCGGTGATTGCGGGGGCCTATCGCGAGCGCGCGGCGGCAATGCGCGACGCCATCGGCCAGCATCTGGCCGGGCGGGTGGCCTTCAATATTCCGCAGGGCGGCATGTTCATGTGGGGCCGGCTCGAAGGCGACTTCAGCACCCGCGACCTGCTGGCGCTGGCGCTCGAGGAGAAGGTCACCTTCGTGCCGGGTGACATCTACTACGGCGACCAGCCCGACTTTCGCACGCTGCGTCTGGCCTTTGCCACGCCGAGCCCTGCGCAGATCGCAGAGGGTGTGGCGCGCATCGGGCGCGCGGTTGCAAAGCTCGCGGGCTAAGCGAGGCACCCGCTTTCACATCAGCGAGAACGCGCCTTCACATCATTCGACCTCAGGAGACAACGCGATGAGCACTGCCACGGACCTCACCACCCAGACCGACGAAGTGCTGTATTCGGTGGCCGACCATATCGCCACCATCCGGCTCAATCGACCCGATCGCCAGAACACCATCACGCGGCCGATGCTCGCGGCCATCAGTCGTTATCTGGTTCAGGCCAATACCGACAATGAGGTGCGCGTCATTCTGATCACTGGTTCGGGACGCTTTTTTTGCGCCGGTCTCGATCTGCGCGGTGGCAGCGGCATCGGCGAGGGCACGATGAATGCAACCCTCGATCTGCGGGAAGCGCCCCCGATCGTGCTGCACCATATCGACAAGCCGACCATCTGCGCGCACAACGGCTCAAGCGCCGGCTATGGCATGGACCTCGCGCTGGGCTGCGATATCCGCATCATGGCGAGCGAATCGAAGATGGCGCCGTCGTTTACCGTGCGTGGTGTCGTGCCCGAATCGGGCGGCACCTGGATCCTGCCGCGCCTGATCGGCTGGTCGAAAGCCACCGAGCTGATCTTCACCGGCCGCACACTCAGCGCCGCGCAGTGCCTCGAGCTTGGCCTGGTCTCGCATGTGGTGCCGGCCGACGACTGTCTGGCTGCTGCGCAGGCGCTGGCGGCCGAGATCGCGGCCAATGCGCCGCTGGCGGTGCAGGCGGCCAAACGGATGATGCGC